>JBGSPZ010000248.1:0-2201 GCA_041738375.1 Parerythrobacter sp.
CCTGCCGCCGCTGCTTCTCGGCTGCTCCGGTCCGGCGGAAAGCGGGGCCGATGCGGACGGCGCGGAAGCCGCATCGACCGCGCAGACTGCCGCTGTCGATACGGCAAAGCCCGATCCGGCGACCGAAGCGCCCAAGGCCGATGCGGCCGACGATGCAGCGGTCAGGGCCGCTGCCCTTGGGGTATTTTCGGATTATCTCGACAAGCCGGTCAAGCACACCGAGATGACCCCCGCATTCTCTGCGGCGTGGGATCATGCCTTGGGGCCCGAGGGTTCGATGGGCTACGACCCGTTCTGCGAATGTCAGGATTTCGGCGACGTGTCAGTGCGGGTCGATAGTGCAAACATTTCCGGCGACGAGGCGCGGGTCGGGGTGACTTTCCGCAGCTTCGGGCAGGACACGAAAAAACGTCTGGTGCTTAAGCGGGTCAAGGATGCGTGGTTGCTTGACGATATCAACGACGGCGACACCCCGTCGCTCCACCGCGCCATGGCCGACGGGGAACCTGGCAGCTATTCGATGTTCTGAGAAGCGCGAATGGGTCCCGGATGCGTGGGCACCGGTTTTGTCGGCCTTCAGGGGCTATCGGGAAGGTCGCAGTGATGAAAACGATGAAGATCGCAAGCCTGGCTTTCATGGCCTCCTCGCTCAGCCCCGCGTTGGCGCAGCCGATCCCTGCGTCCGAACGCGAGGTGCTTGTCTACAGTTTGGGAAGTTCGACGCCTGAAACCGCTGTCTCGGGCGAAGCGTTGTTGCGAATACCCGCCGTCGATCGCCGGTCGAGCGTTATACCGGTCGAGGCCTTCCCGGAGGAGCTGCGCGCGCGCGAGCCGCAGGTCGATATCCATACCAACATGGTCGTTGCACTCGACGCGCAGGGCAAGCCGCAGGCCTGCCGCCCGACCGTGCTGTTTACGTGGGCCAATCGCAACCGGGGGGACGAGCCGCTCGACGGTGCCGTCGGCGAAGAGCTCTGCGCGCTGGCGACCGAGCGTCTGGCCTACCACCCGGCGTTGGCTGCGGACGGAACACCGGTCGCATCCGAAGTCGCCGTCGCGATCCTGTTCCGGCAGGAAATGATGGCGCCCCCCGCGCCGATGCCGCCTGCCAGCCTCGTCGTCTCGAAGAATGGCTTTCCGCCGCCGCATTTTACGGCCTCGGCCTATCGCGGGCTGAGTTTTAGCCTGCCCAGGGGCAAGGATTTCGCGCCAGCCGAACGCAGCGAGCAGCGCAATGCGACGGTCGACCTGCTCCTGTCCGGGGACGCGACCGGCGCGGTCACCGATTGCAAGGTTGCGGGGTCGAGCGGCTATGCGCTCTACGATTCCGCCAGTTGCGCGGCGGCGCGCACGATCCGCGTATCCTTCGGCGAACGCGCATTCGCGCTGCGTGAATTTCCCTTACGCATGGTGTGGCGCAAGCGCGTGGTCGAATTGCAAACGCCCATGATGCCAATCGGGCCTCAGCTGGTATCGCAGCCCGAAGTCCGCGTCGACTTGCCGCAAGGCATGGAGCTGGCGAAATGGGCTGAGACCTCGGTCGAGCTCGCGGTCACCCCGGATGGGCGGCTGCAAGGCTGCGAGCTGACCGGCCCGAGCTACAACGACACGCTCGATATCGCGAGCTGCAAGCTGTTCGGCCCCGACACGCGCTTCACCCCGCCGGTCGGCATGTTCGGCGATCCGGCAGAGGGGCTGTTGCGCTTGAGGATCGACTGGAACGCGCGGACCATCCGCCGCAACGGCTACTGATCGAGGCAGGCCCGCAGCCCCTCGCGATAGGTCGGGTAGCGCGGCTGCCAGCCGAGCACCCGCTTCGCCTTGCCATTGGCCACGCGGCGGTTCTCGGCATAGAAACCGCGCGCCATGGCGCTGAGCCCGGCTTCGTCCATCGTCTGGAACGGCGGCGGTTCGGTGCCGAGCAGGCAACAGGCCTCCTCGATCACAGCGTTCTGGCTGGCCGGCAGGTCGTCGGCGAGATTGTAGGCACCGGGCAGGGCATCCAGCCCGGCCAGAACCCCGCCGACGATGTCATCCACATGCACCCGGCTGAACACCTGGTCCGGCAGCTCGATCCTATGCGCCTTGCCTTCCCGCACCCGGTCGAGCGCGCTTCGTCCCGGTCCGTAAATCCCGGGCAGGCGGAAGACGCGCGCGCCGAGCGCCAGCCAGCGCAGGTCGCTTTGCGCGCGGGCAGTGCG
>JBGSPZ010000273.1:0-1541 GCA_041738375.1 Parerythrobacter sp.
GCGCCGAGTTCGCGCCGCAGGAAGCGGTCGACGTCGAGGTCGGCATCGCACACCGGGCTGCCCGGTTCCTTTTCCCAGCTTTTCACCGTGCCGCCCGCCCCCGGCCACACCGCGTGCGCCATCCGGCCTGCTTCGCGGACAATGGATTCGAGGGCTGCGCGATCGATCATGCGCAAACAGCCCTGCGCAGGGAGAGAGCACTTTTCAAGCCGGGGAATCCATGCTTATGCCCCGCGCAGATTTCCCCACGCATTCGCAACAACGGATTCCCCATGAACATTCACGAATATCAGGCCAAGGAACTGCTCGCGAAATTCGGCATCGGCATTCCGGCAGGCCATGCCGCGCTGACGGTCGAGGAAGCGGTCGCAGGCGCGAAGCAGCTGCCCGGGCCGCTCTATGTCGTGAAGGCCCAGATCCATGCCGGCGGGCGCGGCAAGGGCAAGTTCAAGGAACTCGGCGCGGAGGCAAAGGGCGGTGTACGGCTCGCCAAGAGCATCGAGGAAGTCGAATCCAACGCGCGCGAGATGCTCGGCAATACGCTGGTCACGATCCAGACCGGCGATGCCGGCAAGCAGGTCAACCGGCTCTACATCACCGACGGGGTCGATATCGCGAAGGAATTCTACCTCTCGCTGCTGGTCGACCGCGCGACAGGCCGCGTCGCCTTCGTCGTCTCGACCGAAGGCGGGATGGATATCGAGGCGGTTGCGCATGACACGCCCGAGAAGATCACCACCTTTACCGTCGATCCGGCGCAGGGCTTCCAGCCCCACCACGGCCGCGCGGTGGCCTTCGCATTGAAGCTCAAGGGCGATCTCAACAAGCAGGCACAGGTGCTGGCGAAGCAGCTTTACGATGCCTTCATGGCGACCGACTGTTCGATGCTCGAGATCAACCCGCTGGTCGAAAGCGAAGACGGGAAGCTGCTGGTGCTCGACGCCAAGATGAGCTTCGATTCGAACGCACTCTATCGCCACAAGGATATCGAGGCGCTGCGCGACGAGACCGAGGAAGATCCGGCCGAAGTCGAGGCGAGTGAGTACGACCTCGCCTACATCAAGCTCGACGGCAACATCGGCTGCATGGTCAACGGCGCCGGTCTCGCCATGGCGACGATGGACATCATCAAGCTCAACGGCGCATTCCCGGCCAACTTCCTCGACGTGGGCGGCGGCGCCACCACCGAGAAGGTGACCGCTGCGTTCAAGATCATCCTCAAGGACCCGGCGGTCGAGGGCATCCTCGTCAACATCTTCGGCGGGATCATGAAGTGCGACGTGATCGCCAACGGGATCGTTCAGGCGGCGAAGGATGTGAACCTCTCGGTCCCGCTGGTGGTCCGGCTCGAAGGCACCAATGTGAACGAAGGCAAGGCGATCCTCGACAACTCGGGCCTCGCCATCGTCAGCGCCGACGACCTCGGCGATGCCGCGCGCAAGATCGTGGCCGAGGTGAAGAAGGCGGCGTAGTTGTTTTGCGCCCGCCCCTCGGGGCGGGCGTCCTTCGCTAGATGCGCGGCAAGCCGCGCCCGCTGCGGG
>JBGSPZ010000288.1:0-5756 GCA_041738375.1 Parerythrobacter sp.
CAAAATTGTGCTAGATGTGCGCTAGGCGTCCATCTTTACATTTTGCCACTAACCGACTGATTTTGCTAGATTTATATCGTAAGTAGCTGATATAAATATGCTTTTGAGTCGAGCGCGTCTACCAATTCCACCACAGGGGCACTGCGATGCGAGCGCGGCTGTTAGCCGTGCACAGCGGCATCATCAAGCCTTCAGCGCACCGACCAGCAGCTTGTGCAGTTTCGAATGCAGCGTATCGTTGGCTGCCAGCACTTGCTCGGCAAGGATCGGCTGCGAACGGCCGCGATAGTCGGTCACGAAACCGCCAGCTTCGCGCACCAGCAGGCACCCGGCCGCCGTGTCCCATGCATTGAGCCCGCTTTCCCAGAAGCCATCGAACCGCCCAGCGGCGACCCAGGCGAGATCGAGCGAGGCGGCACCGAACCGGCGAATCCCGGCGATCTCCGGGCCGATTTCGCGGTAGATCCGTGTCCACTCCTCGAAATTGCCCACGCCCTGGAACGGCATGCCGGTCGCGATCAAGGAATCCGACAGGCGGCTGCGCGAGGACACCCGCAGGCGGCCGTCCTGCAGCCACGCACCGCGGGTCTTTTCCGCCCAGAAGGTCTCGTCGGTGATCGGCTGGTAGATCACCCCGGCGGTCACCTCGCCCCAGCCGCCCCCGCCGAGCTTGGGCTCCTGCACCGCGATCGAAATCGCGAAATGCGGGATGCCGTGGAGGAAGTTGCTGGTCCCGTCGAGCGGATCGATGATCCAGCGCGGCTTGTCCGGATCGCCTTCGATGATGCCCGCTTCCTCGAGCACGAAGCCCCAGTCGGGCCGCGCTGCAAGCAGCTCGTCATACAAAATGCGTTCGGCGCGCATGTCGGCTTTGGACACGAAATCGGCCGGTCCCTTGCGGCTGACCTGCAGATGCTCGATCTCGCCGAAGTCGCGGCGCAGGCGCCCGCCCGCCTTGCGCGCGGCACGCTCCATCACCCGGATAAGACCCGACAGGGCTGCCATTGCGATCAGCTCGCCTTGCCGACGTAGGTGCGCTCGTAAACGTCGACCACGATCCGCGTGCCGCTCTCGATATGCGGCGGCACCATCACGCGCACGCCGTTGTCGAGCACTGCCGGCTTGTAGCTGGAGGATGCCGTCTGGCCCTTTACCACGGCATCCGCCTCGATGATGGTCGCCTCGACCTGTTCGGGGAGCGCGACCGAGATCGGCTTTTCTTCCCACAGCTCGAGCGTCACTTCCATCCCGTCCTGCAGGAAGGCCTTGGCATCGCCGAGCAGATCCGAAGGCAGATTGATCTGCTCGAACGTGTCGTTGTCCATGAACACCAGGCTTTCGCCGTCTTCGTAGAGGTACTGGTATTCCTTCTGGTCGAGCCGCACACGCTCGATCGTGTCGGCGCTGCGGAACCGGACGTTGGTCTTGCGGCCATCCTGCAGGTTCTTCATCTCGACCTGCATATAGGCCCCGCCCTTGCCCGGCTGGGTATGCTGGATCTTGGCGACCTTCCAGATGCCGCCTTCATATTCGAGGATATTGCCCGGACGGATGTCCACGCCGCTGATTTTCATGGGAATTGGCCTTTTCATGGAGCGGAAGCGATGAAATCGCCCGCCGATCTGCGGCGCGCCTTTAGCCCACCCGTCCCGAACGGGCAAGGCGGGTGGCGCTAAACGGCCCGCGGCGTTAAAAGGGCCACCTATGAACCACCGTGTGACGATTTTGCTGACGGCCGTGGCATTCAGCACCGGCGCAAGCGCAGCGATGGGGCCTCTGGCTACGCTGCCTCATGGCGAGTATGTCTGTTCCCTCCCGGGTGACGCAGGCGGTAAGGCGTGGGAAGTCCTGCCGGGAAAGGGCTTCACCATCGAGAACGCCAGCACCTATCGGACCGAGGCCGGTGCGGGTGTCTACCTGATGACGGGAAACCGGGTCGTCTTCACGCGCGGGCCGATGAAGGGCATGCGGTTCGACCGGATCGGCAACAGCACGTTGCAATGGATCGACGAAGCGGGGAAGCCCGGCCGGGTCCGCTGCACGCGCGGATCAGGCGCGGGCTGAGGCTAGCGCTGCCGCAAACGCCCTGACCGCCGCCGCCTCGTCGCCGTTCCACACTGCACCCGAGACGGCAAGAAAATCGGCACCCGCCTCAACCAGAGGGCCGCAATTGTCCGGCGTGATACCGCCGATCGCCACGCAGGGAATCTCGAACAGCTGGCTCCACCACTCGAGCAGTTCCGGCTCGGGCCGGTGCTCGCTCTGCTTGGTCATGCTCGGGAAGAAGGCACCGAAGGCGACATAATCCGCCCCCTGTTCGCCTGCAGTCATCGCGAGGTGCTTCGAGGCGTGACAGGTCACCCCGATCTGCGCCTCGCGCCCGAGGGCTTCGCGCGCCTCCTTGGGCGAACCATCCTTCTGGCCCAGGTGAACGCCGTCGGCACCTAGCCGCTTGGCCAGCGCGATGCTGTCATTGACGATGAAAGCGACATCGCGTTCGGCACAGATCGTCTGCAAAGGCTCGGCGAGGCGTGCGGCCTCGTGCTGGTCGATATCCTTCACGCGAAACTGGAACGCAGTCGCAAGACCCTCCGAGGCGTCGAGCGCGCGAGCGAGCCGTTCGGGAAAAGTGCCGCCGACTTCGAGCGGCGAGATAAGATAGAGCTGGCAATCGGTCATTGCGCGGGCCGTAAACCGCGCGGAGGGATTCGTCGACATTCACGATTGCGAAAGCGCCTATCACGTTAGACGCGCCGTATGACAAAGTTGCTGACCCTTTTGGCCTGCGCCCTCGCTCCGCTCGCTCTCTCGGCATGCGCGATCATTCCCGATGGCCAGCTCGCCGGGGCGACGCCCGCCGCCGAAGGTGCCGCCGTCGGGCTGGCACAGCCGGTTCGTGTGGGCGATATCGTCGTCACGCCTATCAAGGTGGTCGAGGACAGCCGCTGCCCGATCAATGCACGCTGCGTGTGGGCGGGCCGGTTGGTGGTCGAAACCCGGATCGACGGTGCGGGCTGGCGCGATACGGCGGATATCACGCTGGGCGAAACCTTCGGGACGCATGACCGGGTCATCGCGCTGACCTCGGGCGAGCCGGGCAAGACTACGCAGGCCGAGATCGAGCCCGGCGAATACCGCTTTACTTACGAATTGCGCTGAGCCCGCGTCAGGCGACCGAGGCCGCTGCGATCTGGTCGATCGCCACCGACAGGGTCACGTCGAATTCCTCATCGCTCTGCTGGTGGCGCAGATCCTGCAGCAGGCCGCGGCTGAAGCTTGCAATCATGCCCGGGTTCTTCGCCAGTTCGGCGCAGGCTTCTTCGGTCGAATAGCCGCCGGACAGTGCGACAACGCGCAGCACCTTGGGATGGCGGGTCAGGCCGGTGTAGAGCCCCGGCTCCTTAGGGATCGACAGCTTGAGCATGACCTGCTGGCCTTCGGGTAGCGCATCGAGCCCTTCGTGGATTGCTTCGAGCATGATCTTCTCGCCCTCCGCCCGGTCGGCGGCGGTGATGTCGTATTCGGGCTCGAGGATCGGCATCAGCCCGCTGGCAATGATCCGCACACCTTCGGCGAACTGCTGGTGGACCGCGTCCTTGATCCCCGCCGGATTGTTGGCCTTGATCACCGAACGCATCTTGGTACCGAACACGCCGAGCGCTTTCGCGCGGGCGCACAGGTCTTCGAGGCCGGGATTGGGCTTCATCAGCTGCGCCCCATCGCGCTCGTCCTCCAGCCCCTTGTCGACCTTGAGGAAGGGCACGATGCCGCGTTCGGTCAGGCGGGCGGGCACCGGCTTGCCGCCGCTGGTGCCGTCCATGGTCTTTTCGAACAGGATCGCACCAATGACTTTGCCGTTGCCGAAGCACGGGCTTTCGATGATCCGCTGGCGCATCGCGTGGATAAGGCCGAACATCTCCTCTTCGGTGCTCCACGCACCGTCCTCGATACCGTAACCCTTGAGCGCCTTGGGGGTCGACCCGCCCGACTGGTCGAGCGCGGCGATAAAGCCCTCTCCGGTGGCGATCCGGGCGGTCATCTCTTCGAAGGTCATGAAGTGGTCCTGTAATTGGGAAATGGTTTCTGCATACCTATGCACGGGCGCGTCTAGCCAGCGACAGTGCCCTGCGCAACGTCGGTCTGGCCGCTATTCCCGCCTGAGCACGGCAACGAGATTTATCGCGATCGAGATCCGCGTGCCGCTGCCGTGGAACGGGCGCACCGCGTGTTGCAGCCAGCTGGGGAACAGCACGATCATCCCGGTCTGCGGCCGGATCGAAATCTCGTTCTGCTGCGCTGTACCATCTGCATCGCGCAGTCGCAGGTCCGGTGCGGTCATGCGAATCATCGGCATGCGCGGATCGAGCAGCTGTAATTCGCCGCCGAGCGCGGGATCGGTATTGCCCGCATAGCCATCATCGACATAGGCGACGGCGGACCAGTAGCTGCCGGGATGGTAGTGATACTGGTTTGCGTTTCCATCCGTTGAGACATTGGCCCACATCTCGGGATGCCAGGTAAAACGGCTTT
The DNA here is from genome assembly GCA_041738375.1 of Parerythrobacter sp. Taxonomy (GTDB): domain Bacteria; phylum Pseudomonadota; class Alphaproteobacteria; order Sphingomonadales; family Sphingomonadaceae; genus Parerythrobacter_A. The sequence continues at coordinate 4,531 of JBGSPZ010000288.1, forward strand.
CCTCGGGAGACCTTGCATCGATCGTCTTGGCATCGGCCAGCGTCATGGCCTTGAGCGCCAGCGCACGTGCAGCTTCGCCGCCCCAGTCCAGCATCCCGGTATTCGAATGCCACCCGCCGATGTTGGAGATGCCGATTCCGGCAGGATCGCGCGCCTGCTCCGCCGCGATCGCCTCGCGCAGCATCCTCAACCCTTCCGCGCTTTGCAGTGTGTCGATTACGAACGGAGTCGCGAACAGGGCGCGCGTTTCGGGCATCGTTACCGCCGCCCGCTCACCTTGCGGATGATGCCGTTGAAGCGCAGCACCGGCTGGCCATCGGCGGTGATCAGGCCCTCGACGAAGATCGTCTTTCCACCGGCCCGGACTACCCGGCCGCGGGCCTCCATCAGCTGGCCTACGCGCGCCGGGTCGAGGAAATCCGATGTCATGCTCAGGGTGACGCCGTGGCTGTCGGCCAGTTCGCGGCCGGCGATGGTGAACAGCGCCGAGTCGGCGAAGGTCATCAGGCAGCCGCCGTGCATGAAGCCCGCACCGTTCATATGGCGCGGTTCGGCGCGGAAGGCGCTGACATAGACGCCGTCTTCCTCGATCCGCTCGTAAAACGGGCCGGAGCGCTGCTCGAAGGCGTCGCTGCTCCAGGTCGACCACCCTGCCCACTCGCCTTCGGTGACCGCGACCAGGCCACCCGTAGCTCCGACGGCTTCGTTCTCGCTCATCGCGCGAGAGCCGCCACGCCGGGCAGTTCCTTGCCTTCCATCCATTCGAGGAAAGCACCACCGGCGGTTGAAATATAGGAGAAATCGCCCGCGACGCCCGCGTGATTGAGCGCCGCGACAGTGTCACCCCCGCCCGCGACCGAAGTGAGCGATCCGTCCTGCGTAAGCGCGGCTGCAGTGCGGGCCAGCGCAACGGTGGCGCTGTCGAAGGGTTCGAGCTCGAACGCGCCCAGCGGGCCGTTCCACACCAGAGTGCGGCAGGTCTTGAGCACATCGCCCAGCGCCTCGACCGCATGCGGGCCAATGTCGAGGATCATCTCGTCCGCCGCGACCTCGTGGACGTTGCAAGTGCGTACGCCCGGCGGATTGGCGGCAAATTCTGTCGCCACCGTGACGTCATAGGGCAGATGCACCGTGCAGCCGGCATGATCCGCCTTGTCCATGATCGCATTGGCGGTGGCGGTCAGGTCATGCTCGCACAGGCTCTTGCCGACATCGACCCCGCGCGC
>JBGSPZ010000300.1:0-11732 GCA_041738375.1 Parerythrobacter sp.
CAGCTTGGACGCGAGGCCTGACGGCCTCGCTCCCCCATCCCCAACCCTTCCCCGCGGGGAAGGGAGTCAGCGAAGCACCGGAATGTTCGGCCAGTGCTTGTTTGCATTGCGCCTCTTCGCGATGACCGTCAGCGCTTTCGCTTGCCCTGATGGCGAATGTTCGAAGGCCTGCCGCGTTTGCCATCGACGAACTTGCCCTTGCGGCGCGGAGCCGGGCGCTCACCGCGCGGTTCGATCGGGTTGCCGTCGCTGTCGAGCGGGACGAACTTGAGCGCGCCGGTCAGCGGGTTCGCCTCGCCCAGTTTCAGTTTCAGCTTGTCGCCCGTCTTGTAGCGCGTGCCGCTGTCCTCGCCGACCAGCGCCTGCGCCGCTTCCTCGTAACGGAAACGTTCGGCACCGAGTGTCGAGACCGGGATCAGACCGTCCCCGCCCAGCCCTACGATCGTGGCGAAGAAGCCGAAGCTCTGGACCCCGGTGATGCGGGTGTCGAAGGTCTCCCCCACGCGGCCCGCAAGCCAGGCGGCGACATAGCGGTCGATCGTTTCGCGCTCCGCCTCCATCGCCCGCCGCTCGGCCTGGCTGATCGCGTCGGATACGCGCGACAGGTCCTCACGGTCGCGGTCCGAGAGGCCGCTGCCCGGCGGCAGATCGGCCTTCGGCTTCGGCTGCTCAAGCCCGTAGGCATCGACCAGCGCACGGTGCACCAACAGATCGGCATAGCGGCGGATCGGGGAGGTGAAATGCGCGTAGGAACCGAGCGAAAGGCCGAAGTGGCCTGCGTTCTTCGGCCCGTAATAGGCCTGTGTCTGCGTGCGCAGGACCGCTTCCATCACCTGCGCCTTCTCGCTCTCGTCGGACACGTCCTTGAGCATGCGGTTGAACAGCCCCGGCGTGATCACCTGCCCCAGCGCGAAACTGCGCCCGAAGGTGGCAAGGTATTCCTTCAGCGCGACCAGCTTCTCGCGGCTCGGCGGCTCGTGGACGCGGTAGACCACCGGCGATTTCTTGTTCTCCAGCGCTTTGGCTGCGGCGACATTGGCGGCGATCATGAAATCTTCGACCACCCGGTGCGCGTCGAGCCGCTCGCGGATCGCGATTTCCGCGATCTTGCCCTGTTCATCCAGCATGACTCGCCGCTCGGGCAGATCGAGCTCGAGCGGGTCCCGCTTGTCGCGCGCTGCGGCGAGGATCTTCCAGCAGTCCCACAGGTTCTGGAGGTGGGTCTCGGCCTCCCCCGCATCGATCCGCGCCTGCGCGTCCTCGTAAGCGATGTTCTCCGCGATCCGCACGATCGCGCGGCGGAACTGCTGTTCGAGCACCTTGCCTTCGGCATCGATATGCAAATGGCACACCATCGCGGCGCGGTCTTCGCCCTGTTTGAGCGAGCAGACATCGGCGCTGAGCACTTCGGGCAGCATCGGGACCACGCGGTCGGGGAAATAGACCGAATTGCCGCGCTTCCTCGCCTCGCGGTTGAGCGCGCCGCCGGGGCGGACGTAGAACGCAACATCGGCGATAGCGATCACCGCCTTGAACCCGCCCTTCCCGTCGGGTTCGGCCCAGATCGCATCGTCGTGATCGCGCGCATCGGCCGGGTCGATCGCGACGATGGGCAGGTGCCGCAGGTCTTCGCGCTTGTCTTCACTCAGCGGCAGCCTTGCCGCGAGTTCCGCTTCCTCCAATGTGGCTTCCAGGAAGACGTTGGGGATTCCGTGCTTCGAGATCGCGATCAGCGAGAAGGCGCGCGGGGCAAGCGGATCGCCCAGCACTTCGACCACCTTGACGCCCGAGCGGGGCGACTTGCCTGCCGGTTCGGCGAGCACAAGCTGGCCTTCTTCTGCACCGCCCAGATCGGAGATCATCGTCGACTGGCGGATGCGCTTGTCGACCGGGGCGAGCCAGCCCTTCCCGCTGCCGTCGATCTCGACCACGCCCATGAGCCCCTCGGTCCGCGCCGGGAGCTTCTTCATCATATGGGCTTTCCACCCGCTGCCCGCTTCCTCGGTACGGGCGAGAATGCGGTCACCGACCTTCAGCGCGGCATGGCGCGTCTTGCCCTTGTTGTTCTCGATCACCCGCAGCCGCGGCGGCGGGGAGGCATCGTCGGGCTGCCAGCTGTCGGGAATGGCGTAGGGTTCGCCGTCGTCGATTTCGAGCACGCGCAGGACGGTGACCCTGGGTACCCCGCCCATCCGGTGATAGGCGGTCTTCTTACCGTCGATCAGGCCTTCCTCGGCCATGTCCTTGAGCAGCTTCTTGAGGGCGATCTTCTCCTGACCCTTGAGGCCGAAGGCCTTGGCAATCTCGCGCTTGCCGGCGATCCCGTCGGCGGACTGGAGGAATTCGAGAACCTGTTCCTTGCGCGGCATTCCTTGCGGGCGGCGATTGTCGGGGCGTTTGGCCATAGGCGGCCCATATGGGGACGGTGCTACTCGCTGTCACCTTGTTCCTTGGAAATCGGGGCGAATGCCCCCGCCGGAACCGCGCTTGCAACCGGGCTGGCCAGCAAATCGCTGAACGACTGGACCCCAAACAGCCAGTCGTCGCCGCGCAGGGGAACCGCGACCTCGAAAGTGCCATCGGCCTTCGCATCGTCGCTTGAGATGCAGTCACCCCACTTCTCGCCCTTCGACCCTTCCGGCGGCACCGGGCGCCAATAGGCCTCGTCGGTCCGCCTTACCCGGATGCAGTAGAAATTCGCACCGGGAACGGCGGGCCACTTCACTAGCGTATCGGTCCGGACCGCCGCATTGGCGGTAGATGCTGGCGGCATCGGCGCGCGCGACAGCCGGTCGAGCGCGCGGACATTGAGCTGGGTGACCTTGGCGAGATAGGCGAAATCCATCTCGTCCACCGTGTCGCCATAGGTGACACCGTCCTCGACCCGCAGGTCCTGGTGCTGGTGATCGTAATCCTCGACCGCGACCGAGAAGCGGATCGCCGGATAGCCCTTGTCGAGGAACGGGATCTGGTCCCCGCCCCTACCCATGCGGTCGGTGCGCCAGATTTGCCGCACGTCGATCTCGCCGGGATATTCGTCGGCCAGATTGTCCAGCCAGCGCGAGAGGTTGCGCCCCGGGCTGTCGTTTTCGCCCCCGTTGCGGCGCTGGTCGGCGCGCAGGGCATCGGTCAGGTCGGCGCGGGGCCCTTCGGAGAACACCCGCACGGACTTGTCATCGCAATAGTCGTCCGAACCGCAGCTGCCGCCGACGATATCGTTGTTGAGCACGGCCTTGACTGTCCAGCCCTGCTCTTCGGCGTAGTCGGCCAGCAATTGGCCACCGTAAAGCCCCTGCTCCTCGCCAGAGAGCAGCGCGTAGACGATAGTAGTCGGGTATTGCCGCTGCGACAGCGCCCTTGCCGCTTCGATCACCAGCGCGGTACCCGATGCATCGTCATTCGCTCCCGGCGCATCGCTGGTGAAATCCATTACGTCGGTCACCCGGCTGTCGATATGGCCCTGCACGATGACGACTTCGTTCGGGCGCTCGGTCCCGCGCTGGATCGCGACCGCGTTGCGCAGGCGGACCGGGGTCGTGATCCTTCGGCCTTCGACCATGCGTTCGGGCAGCACCACCTCGAGGCAGCCGCCACAGTCGGCGGAAATCGTGCGGAAAGTCTCCGCGCCCCAGTCCACCGCAGCACCGATACCGCGCGCGGGATTGTCCTGTTCCGAAAGCGTATGTCGCGTGCCGAAGGCGACGAGCCGCTCGACGTCGGCCTTCAGTCGCTCGGCAGACACGCCAGCCGCCGTATCATTCTCCTGCGCGAGGGACGGACTTGCGGAGACCAGGGCGAGCAGAGAGAGGGCATAGCGCATGACCGTCTTGTCGGGACTGCGCGCGCCAAAGGCAAGGCCGGAAGTATGCGGGGCTTCAGCCCATCGGCTCGGGTTGCTCGCCATAGGCGTTCGGCCCGTCATCAGACTCGAGCACGCCGAAAGCGATCGTAACAAGGTACCCGACCCAGCCGATAATGCCGTACATATACAGCCGCGACTGATCGCCGAATGCCTTGTCCGGATTGGTCTGGGTCATCGCGGACTCGGTGGCCGCAATGACTTCGTCGATGTTCACGACATTCATCAGCGCGGTGTAGAGAAAGGGTGCGAGCGCCAAGATCAGCCACCAGCCCGGCTTCCCCGAATCGTGCAATCGGCGCACGAAGCTGGCTGCGAACAGCCCCGCACTGATGAACGAAATCGCGGCCCCGAAATAGGCTGCGGTCCGCACATTGTCCCCGAGCCCCGACACCATGGCTGCATTCAGCTGCTCCGGATCGGCCCCGCGCTGCGCCGCTTCGAATGCAGCGCCGAACATCTGTGCGTACATCGGGATCGACACAACGATGGTGATCACGACCTGGATCAGGATCAGGAACAGCATGTACCACCAGAAGGTGGAGCGCGCGTCGCGCCCGGAGAAATTTCCGAGGTTCGCGAGATTGTAGCGGATGGACTGGATCATGGTTTCATACCCCGTTGGTGTCAGCGCAGGCTAATAGGCGCGCGCGACGAGAATGCGTTCGACTGCCGGTTCCCCGGTGAAAATACATGGTCCTCGGGCCGCAGCGCTCCCGATCGGGACATTGCGGATGGTCAGCTTGTTTTCCTTCAGGAATTCGACGACCTTGTCCAGCGCTGCGCCACTCGGTTTCGACCATTGCACCTCGACCCAGCCGGGGAATCGTTCGCCTGAATTGTAGAATTGGGAGAGCTGCTCCGTAGTATCGACGCCGCGCGTTATGTTGGCATCGCGCCGTCCGCGCGCTTCGTCCAGCAGGGCCGTCTGGATATCCTCGAGCAAGGCCGCCATGCCCGCACCCGCAGCCTCGACAGTGGGCGTCTCGAACGCGGATTTGCCGGTCGCGGCATCCCACAGCCGGTCGCGGCGGAGCAGGCTGACGACGCCGTTCTCCATATCGCGGCCACCGACTTCGATGATGATTGGCGCACCCTTGCGAACCCAATCCCAGCGTTTCGCCGCAGCCTTGCCCGGCTTGGTGTCGAGCAGTACCCGGACCGGTTCATTCAACGCAGACTGCCCAGCGATTGTGGTCTTGAGTGCGGCGCAATAGTCGATCAGCGCGGCATCCTCGGGCTTGTCGCGCAGCATCGGCAGGATCACCACCTGCCACGGTGCGATCGCAGGGGGGACGCGCAGCCCGTCATCGTCGCCATGGGTCATGATGACCCCGCCAATCATCCGGGTCGAGACGCCCCAACTGGTGGTGTGGCACAATTGCTGGGTGCCTTCGCGGTCCTGGTAGCGGATGCCCGATGCCTGCGCGAAATTGGTCCCGAGATAATGGCTGGTCCCGGCTTGCAGTGCCTTGCCGTCCTGCATCATCGCCTCGATTGACCATGTCTCGACCGCGCCCGGGAAGCGCTCGTTCTCCGGCTTCTCGCCGGCGATCACGGGCAGCGCGAGGTCCTCCTCGGCGCAGGCGCGGTAGACCTCGAGCATCCGCATGGTGTGCTCCTTGGCGTCTTCGGCGGTCTCGTGGGCAGTATGGCCCTCCTGCCAGAGGAACTCGCTAGTACGCAGGAACATGCGGGTGCGCATTTCCCACCGCACGACATTGGCCCACTGGTTGAGCTTGAGCGGCAGGTCGCGCCAGCTCTGCACCCAGCGCGCCATCGCATCGCCGATGATCGTTTCCGACGTGGGCCGGACCACCAACGGCTCTTCCAGCTTCGCTTCGGGATCGGGGATCAGCCCGCCATCCGGCCCTGCGATCAGCCGGTGGTGGGTTACGACCGCCATTTCCTTCGCAAAGCCCTCGACATGCTCGGCCTCGCGTTCGAAGTTGGACAGCGGGATGAACAGCGGAAAATAGGCGTTGTCGTGCCCGGTGTCCTTGATCCGCTGGTCGAGCAGGCGCTGGATGCGCTCCCAGATGCCGTAGCCCCATGGCTTGATCACCATACAGCCGCGCACCCCCGATTCTTCGGCGAGATCGGCGGCGGAGATGACCTCCTGGTACCATTGCGCAAAATCGTCGGCGCGCTTCACCGAGAGGGCGTGGCGGATGTTTGACACGTGATGTTCCTGCTTGAAATTGGTCGGCCGGCTGTCCGCCGATCCTATTTGCCGAGTTGGTCGAGCTTCTTCTGCATCTCGGCCATCTGCTTGCGCAAGGCAGCGATTTCGTCGCTGTCAGACGGCTTCTCGCCGCCGGCAGCAGGCTTTGAGCCCGGAAGCAAGGCATCGCCCATGGCCTTCATCACCGCAAGATTGGTCTCGGCGATCTTGGCCAGAGGGTTCCCGGTTATGCCCTTCTTGAAGGCTTCCTGCAGCTTGGCCTGATTGCGCCGGAAATTTTCCATGCTCGCTTCGAGATAGCTCGGCATCATCGACTGCATCGAATTGCCGTACATCGCGATCAGGTCGCGCAGGAAACTGACCGGCAGCATCTGCGAGCCGCCCGATTCTTCTTCCATGATGATCTGGGTCAGGATCGAATGGGTAATGTCGTCACCGGTCTTGGCATCGACCACTTTGAAATCGACCCCTTCGCGCGTCATCTTTGCCAGATCGTCGAGCGTGATGTAGCTCGACGAACCGGTGTTGTAGAGCCGCCGGTTGGCGTACTTCTTGATGATGGTCGCTTCACCATCCTGCGCATCGCGCTTGGCCATCGCCTGCCCTCTCGTGTTGCAATGCATGCTGCATTAGCAGGTGCAGCAAGTGCAGTGCAACAAATCGCTGTCAGATAGCTGTGCGTTCGAACCGGTGCCCGAGCGTGGTCAGCAGCTCGTATTGCGAAATGCCCGAGCTGGCGGAGATTTGGGGCAGGCTGAACGGAACCTCGAGCCAGTCACCTTCGCTGATTTCGGGTGCCGCGCCCGCATCGACCACGATCATGTCCATCGAGACCTTGCCGAGGATCGGCAAGCGGACGCCTTGCCATTCGAACCAGCCGCCCGGCCCGCGCTGGCGCAGGAACCCGTCGGCGTAGCCGATCGACACCACTGCCAATTCGGTTTCCCGAGCGGCTGTAAAGGTCGCATTGTAGCCCACGCTGTCCCCCGGCGCGATGGTACGGCGCTGCAGGACTGCGGCTTGCGGGTAAGCAACCTGACGGATTGCACCGTCGAGCTCGCCGCGCGGTATACCGCCGTAGAGCGACAGCCCGGGCCGGGTTACATCGAAATGGTACTGCGATCCCAGCGCGATGCCGGCGCTGTTTGCTAGGCTGCGCCGGCGATGCGCCACTTGCGCAACCACGCCGCGAAACCGCTCGAGCTGGAGGAGGTTGAGATCACTGTCCTCGTCGGCCGACGCGAGGTGCGACATCAGCATGTCGATGTCGAGCGATGCAAAAACGGGATCGCCCAGCTCGTGCAGCGATAATCCAAGGCGGTTGATTCCGGTGTCGACCATGAGGTGACAGGGCCCGCCCCCGCTATCGCGCCAGACCCTTGCCTGCGCCAGGCTGTTGATCACCGGCATGACGCCTATCTCGCGTGCGTAGGCGGCTTCTGGCCCGGATCCCGGCCCGTGAAGCACGCTGACAGAACCGGGGGCTGCAAACCGGGCGACGGGAGCAACTTCCGACCAGTGCGCAACGAAGAACTCGCGCGCGCCGGCTTCGAGCAGCGCAGGCAAGGCATGCTCGATGCCGATCCCATAGGCATCGGCCTTGACCGCGGCACCCGCACTCGCACCGCCCGACATGGCATCGAGCGCGGTCCAGTTGTCAGCAAGGGCCGAACGGTCGAGGCGCAGCCTCAGCGCGGCCGGGGGGATGTCAGCCATGCTCTTCGAAATCTCGCGGCGGGCCGTCGGGCAAGCCCCACCATGCCACCACCAGCCCGAATGCCATGACCGCCCAGCAATACCACAGCCCGGCATAGGCATCGCCCGTGGTGGCGACGATCTAGGCCGCGATCAGGGGAAGGAACCCGCCGAGATATCCCGCCCCGATATGGTAGGGGATCGACATCGAGCTGTAGCGGATCCGCGCCGGGAACATCTCCGCGAGCAAGGCCGCGACCGAACCGTAGGTCAGCGCCGACAGCATCCCGAGCGCGCACAGCAGCGCAACGATCCCGACCAGATTGAGCAGCGGCGGCTGCTGCCGGGAGAAATCGTATCCCTTGGCCTCGAGCGCCGCCTGGATCGAGGCCTTGCGCCCGGCATCATCCGCCAGATCGACGCCGAGCGGATTGCCGCCAACGGTCAGCCGCGGTGCGCCCGATGCGTCGCCAATGCTGTAGCCCACCCCCAGCGACGTGAGGTCCGCCAGCAGACGCCCGCATTCGGTTGCCTGCTTGCTGGCGAAAGGATCGAAATCGCAGCCCTGCCCGGCCACCGCGACCGGCATCTCGCGCGCGCTTGTGGCCAGCCCGGGGTTGCTGAGCGCACCCAGCCCCCAGAAAATCGGGAACAGCAGGGCAAGCGTGGCGATCGCACCGATGATGATCGGCTTTTTGCGCCCCACCCTGTCCGACCAGCGGCCGACCATGATGTAGAAACTCATCGAGATAAGGCCGGCGATAAGGACCACGATTTCGGTCACGCCTTCGTCGACCCGCATAGGGTCGCGCAGGAAGGAAAGACCGTAGAAGAACGCCGTGTACCAGATGACGGTCAGTACACCCGCCACCCCGAACAGCGCCACGAATATCCGTTTCATGTTACCGGGGTAAGTGAAGCTCTCGACAAAAGGATTCTTGGCGGTTTCGCCCGCCTCCTTCATCGCCCGGAAAACGGGGCTCTCGGACAGCTTGAGCCGCATCCACAACGATATCGCCAGCAGGATGATCGACAGCAGGAACGGGATACGCCAGCCCCATGCATTGAACGCCTCTTCGGGGATCAATGCCCGGCACATCAGCACCACAGCGATACTGAGCACGAACCCGCCGACCACGCTGGCCTGGATGAAACTCGTGTAGTAACCGCGCTTCTCCGGCGGTGCATGTTCGGCGACATAGATCGCCGCGCCGCCATACTCGCCGCCGAGCGCAAGGCCTTGCAGAATGCGCAGGCCGATCACGATCAGCGGTGCCGCGATCCCGATCGATGCCGCGCTCGGGACCAGCCCGACCCCGGCGGTCGCGATGCCCATCAGCGTGACGGTGACAAGGAAGGTGTATTTGCGCCCCAGGCGATCCCCGAGAAATCCGAACAGGATTGCACCCAGTGGGCGGAAGCCGAAACCGACCGCAAACCCGGCCCACACCAGCAGAAGCTTCAGCGTCTCGTTGTCCGACGGGAAGAAGGCATCACCGATCAGCTTGGCCAGCGCGCCGTAAATGAAGAAATCGAACCATTCGAACACCGTTCCGGCCGAACTGGCGGCGATGACGAGGCGGATTTCCTTCACGCTCGGCTGATGGTCCTGCGCCGCGACCGTGGCATTCATGCACACTACTCCCCCGTATGGTCTGCGGGCGGTCTAGCGGGGCACAGGCGGGTTGGAAAGCGCCTCGACCGCGGCCTTCCACGGCAACAGGATGGCCTCATGCCTGCCGGGAAAGGCACGCGCCGGCGAAAGGTGGTCGATCCGCGGCCAGCCCGGCTCCAAATCGCCTCCCTCCAGCCAGACCTCGATCCCGGTGAGCGCGCGTTGCATGTCGGCCAATGACTTGCCTGCAACCTCCGCCGCGAAGATCGCGGCGGCAGCTTGCCCGACTGCGCAGGCGGTCACTTCAAGACCGAGCCGCTCGATTGTATCGTCAGAGCGCAGACTGCATGCAAGGCGCACCCGGCTCCCGCAACTGCGCGAGCGGGCGTCTCCGACACGGGGCAGGGTCGGCAGAATCGGATAATCCGCCAACTCGATCGCCAGCGCCACCAGATCGGGGGTGTACAGCCGCGCGGCGCTTCCCGCTTGCGGCATGGCTATTGCTCTTCAACCTGCTCGTCGGCCTCGCGCAATTGCGATCTACGCTCGTGGACCAGATCGACCAGCGCATCGGTCGAGGCATTGACCACCGGATAGGTCCGCGCGGTCGTGATCCAGGCGGGTCGCCCCGCGATCCCCCAGACGGTATCGTAACCGAGCACCAGCAAGGAGAAGGCGATCACCACGATCAGTGCGCCCTTGATCGCGCCGAAACCGAAGCCGAGCACCCGATCGATCGGACCGAGAATCGAATTGCGCGCGGTCAGGCCGGCGCGCCCCGCAATCAGCTTCATTGCCGCATAAGGAATGAGCTGCAGCAGGACGAATGCAAGAATCGCGGTGGCGGGGCTCGCTCCTGCATGCGGCGTCAATGCGTCGTACAGCGGGGTATGCAGATACTTGATCGCAAAGATCGCCAGGAACCACGAGGCAAGCGACAGGGCCTCCTGCACCAGCCCGCGCAGGAAACCGCCAATCGCCGCCACGCCGACGATGATCAGAACGATGATGTCGAAGCCTGTCATAGGGGCCGCAGAGTTAGGGTCAGGACCCAATAACCGCGTATTCGAGGCGGCGGAATGGCGAACATATCGGGTGGAAATGCGCGCCGGGAAGGCTGGTTGCCTTTCCAAGCGGATTTGCGCCCGAGATGGAAGCCATTCCGCCGCCCCGCAGGGGTTTGGCCAAAATGGCCCAGCGCCACGTCAGGAAGCCTTGCAATATCGACATATTCCGGCGCCTTCCTTCCTCGCCCTGGGCCATTTTGACTCAAACCTCGAAGACGCGGTTATTGGGTCCTGACCCTAGGGTGAAGCCATCACCCGGTCAACGAGATTGGCCAATTGCTTGAGGCCCCGGTAGTTAAGATCGGATGAACTGTCGGCATCCGCCGGACCCACGCCAATGCCGAAGCCCAGTTTGGCCGCTTCTTTCGTGCGCAGTCCGGCATGGGCCACCGGGCGAACTTCGCCCGCGAGCGAGATCTCGCCGAACCACACGCTGTTGGTCGGCAACGGCTTGTCCGCCAGCGCGGAGACCAGCGCAGCCGCGACCGCGACATCGGCTGCCGGGTCGGACAGACGATACCCGCCAGCAACATTGAGATAGACCTCGGCCGAGCTGAAATTCAGCCCACAGCGCGATTCGAGCACCGCCAGCAGCATCGCCAGCCGCCCCGAATCCCAGCCGACAACCGCCCGGCGCGGGGTCGCCCCCGATTGCAGGCGGACGATCAGCGCCTGCACCTCGACCAGCACCGGACGGGTGCCTTCCAGCGCCGGGAACACTGCGCTGCCCGCAAGGGGTTCGTCCCGGCCCGAAAGGAACAGCATCGAGGGGTTCTTGACTTCCTCCAGCCCCTGCCCCGCCATCGCGAACACGCCGATCTCGTCGACCGCGCCGAAGCGGTTCTTGAGCGCGCGCAGGATACGGTACTGGTGGCTGCGCTCCCCCTCGAAGCTCATCACCACGTCGACCATGTGCTCGAGCACGCGCGGCCCCGCGATGCTGCCGTCCTTGGTGACATGGCCGACCAGCACCAGAGCGGTACCACTTTCCTTGGCGTAACGGATCAGTTCGAAAGCACAGCCGCGGACCTGGCTGACCGTCCCCGGCGCGCCTTCGATGGTGTCCGAATGCATCGTCTGGATCGAATCGATTACCAGAAACGCCGGCGGTGTCATGCTGTGAAGCGTAGTCAGGATGTCGCGCACCGAAGTGGCCGAGGCGAGCTTGATCGGCGCGTCGGCGAGGCCGAGGCGCGTGCGCTCCGCGGTCCCTCGATCGAGCTTCGCCTCGTGTAGATCCGTCGCGACCACGCGCCCGGTCGGGCCCACCGCTTCGACGAGCTGGAGCGTCTTTCCGCCGTGACCCGCGCA
>JBGSPZ010000301.1:0-2601 GCA_041738375.1 Parerythrobacter sp.
GGCCACCCAATCAAGTTTACTCTGTGGGTGGCCGGGTGGGGGTGCGGGCCGGTGCCGCGCCGTTTCAGTGTAACTGAAACAAGTCCCATCGCCATTTGCGCGCCGCGAAAAGCGGGCTATTGCCGCAGCGGCGCGCGCCCGTAGCTCATCTGGATAGAGCGCGAGACTTCTAATCTTGAGGCAGCAGGTTCGAGTCCTGCCGGGCGCGCCAACCGGTTTCAGCCGCGCATCACATTGTCCAGCGGCTCGCCCGTGACGGGGTAGCCCGCGTCTTCGGGTATCCGCAGCCAGCGCTGTTCGCCCTCGACCGAAAGAAAGGGCGTGATCGTCTGGACCGGATGGCGCTCGCAATCGGCCGCTGCATCGCCGAAGCTGGAAAACTGTGCAAGCCGTTCCAGATTGCGGCGGGTGGGATAGATGATCGAGAGGTCCCCGGCGGCAGCCGCATCGAGCGCGCCTTGCGCCGTGATCCAGTAGAGCTTGGTATTCTCCGTCTGGTCGACCGCAATATCGACCGCGCCGGTGCCGAGATCGGCAAGGTAGAAGCGTGTATCGAACACCCGCGGAATGCGCTCGTTCCTGGGGAACCAGCGGGCGAAGGGCAGCACCGCATCGATGTCGAGCGTCCAGTCCATTGCGTTTAGCACCGGGGCCAACGTGGTGGCCTCCAGCAGCAAACTGCGTGCCTTGCGTGCCGCTTCGGCATCGATCTGCCCGCGCAGGCCGATCGCGAGTCCGGTCTCTTCGAGCGTCTCGCGGATCGCCGCGATGCGATGGGCGATTTCGTCGCGGTCGAGAGGGCTGTCGATGCCCCGCGCCAGCTCGTAGTCCGCAGGATCGACGCGGCCACCGGGGAATACCGCCGCGCCGCCGGCAAAGGTCATGTTGCGCGAGCGTGTCACCATCAACAGCTCGGGCGGGCCGCCGTCAGCGGCGTTGCGGAACACGACGACGGTTGCTGCCGGAATGCCCTCGCTGCCGGAATCGGGCTCGCTGTTCGGTGGTGCCATGCAGGCTTGTGTGGCCCAGCGTACTGGCTTTGCCAAGGTGCTTGTGAGCTGTCGGCTGGCTTTACACTCGAACAAGCGCGGAGGAAGACATTAACCAATGCAACGCGCGGAATTGCGGTGTTTCGCAAAACTGGCACGCTCGGTGCATAGTAAGCGGTATATCGATTGGTCCTCGATAACAGGCGCAACCACTGGTCTCCCGGTTGCTCCGACCCGAAAAAAGAAGGCCCGGTTCGTTCAGCAACGAACCGGGCCATTCTTTTTCGCCTCAAGGTGTCAGGCTGTCAGCTCGCCTTGGCGACTTCCTTCTGGGTCATCAGTTCCTGCAATTCGCCGGCCTCGAACATTTCCATCATGATGTCGCTGCCGCCGATAAACTCGCCCTTGACGTAGAGTTGCGGGATCGTCGGCCAGTCGGAGAACGCCTTGATGCCCTGGCGGATTTCCATGTCCTGCAACACGTCCACGCCCTCATAGGCGACGCCGCAGTGGTCGAGGATCGCGATCGCACGGCTAGAAAAGCCGCATTGCGGGAACAGGGGCGTTCCCTTCATGAACAGGACGACGTCGTTGCTGCCGACGATATCGGAAATGCGCTGGTTGGTATCGGACATGGATTGTTCCCGCCTGGAAATTCGTTTTACGCTTCGGAAGTGGGAACTTGGGTCGTCAGTTGCAAGGCATGCAGCACCCCGCCCATGTTCCCGCCGAGCGCGTCGTAAACCATCTTGTGCTGCTGCACGCGGCTCTTGCCGGCAAACTGCGGCGCGGTGACCTTGGCCGCCCAGTGATCGTTGTCACCCGCCAGATCGCGCATCTCGACCTCGGCGCCGGGCAGGGCGGCCGTAATCATGCCGACAATATCCTCTGCCGCCATCGGCACCGGGTCAGACCCCGCCCATAAGCTGGCGGCGCGCCTCGATGGATTTCTCTTCCAGCGCGGCGCGCACTCCGGCCTCGTCGACCTCGACCCCGGCAGCGGTCAGGTCGCCAAGTACCTTGCGGATCACATCCTCGTCACCCGCTTCCTCGAAATCGGCCTGGACCACCGCCTTGCCATAGGCATCGGCTTCCTCGGGGGTGAGCGCCATCTTTTCGGCCGCCCACTGACCGAGCAGCCGGTTGCGCCGCGCGGCAACGCGAAATGCGGTGTCTTCATCCATCGCGAACTTGGCCTCCTCGGCGCGTTCGCGGTCCTTGAAATCGGTCATTGTGCGGTCCCTTGGTTTGGCCGGAGCCCTAGCGGGGCTGCTCGGCGCGGTATGTATCGTGGCACGATTGGCACGCGGCTTTTGTTCTCGCAAGCGCGGCGTTGAGCGCGTCGCGGTTGTCTGCCTGTGCCGCCGCTTGCAATGCAGAGGTTGCGGCCTGGAATTCGGCGATTTGCGCGGCGAAACCTCCCGCATCGCTCCACACGGCGGGCAGCGCGTCCGAGCCTAGGCGCCCATCCCCCCCCCCAGACCCCCAACCCTAGCTGGCCTTCCCTCTGCCCCCCTACCCCTCTGGTGAGACCTCCCCACGCCACCCCCCCTCACTGTCGCAGCCAAAGGCGTTCCAGGTGTTAAACCCCATGGGGGGCGTGAGGCCGCGC
>JBGSPZ010000338.1:0-1898 GCA_041738375.1 Parerythrobacter sp.
GGGCGGTATCGGTCGCGCTGATCAGCGAAGGCCGCCCTCTGATCGGGGTGCTCGATGCACCGGGACGGGGGGAGCACTGGTCGGCGGTCGCGGGGCAGGGCGCGTGGCGCAATGGTGAGCTGTTGCAGGCCTCGACCCGGAGCGAGTTTGCGGGTGCACGGGTCCCGGCAGATGGCCTGGCAAAGGTCGATTCGATGCTGGTGGCGGTGGAAAAGCCCAATTCGATCGCGCTGCGGGTGGCGATGGTGGCCGCCAACGAAGCTGATCTCGTGGCGACGCTGCGCTGGGGCTACGAATGGGATTTTGGTGCGGCGGCGCTGATCGCACGCGAGGCGGGAGCGGCGACGACGGATGCCTTCGGGCAGAACCTCGCGTTCAACAAGCGCGACCCGCGTGCCTTCGGCCTGCTCGTCAGCTCCCCTGCCATCCACCCCGCCGCCGTTGATCACCTCGCCAGTCGCGCGCTGGCGCTTGCAGGGCCTGACAAGCAGGGCGACTGAAGCGAGAAAGGGCGACCCCTCGGGGCCGCCCTTTCGAATCGTACCAAAAGTCGGGGGATCTTACATCCCGCGCGCGGCGTTGACGTCGGCCTGCGAAATCGGGGTAATCTTGATCTCGACTCGCCGGTTGAGCGGTTCCGAGATGTTGTCGCCCGTCTTGACGCGCAGATAATCGTACCGCTCGCCGAAGCCCTGCGTTGCGATGCGCGAGCGCGAGACGCCGCGGCTGGCGAGATAGCTGGCGACCGCTTCGGCCCGCTGTTCGGACAGCCGCTGGTTGAGCGCATCGGAACCGGTGGTGTCGGTGAAGCCGTACACGTCGATCAGGCTGTTGGGATAGCGCACGAGGCTGTCGGCCACCGCGTCGAGCGTTGCACGGAAACCCGGGTTGATCGTGGCCGAACCGGTGGCGAAGGTCACCCCGTCGGGCAGGCGGACGAGGATCGCATCCTGATCACCGATTTCCTCGACATCCACCCCGGTACCGGCGGTGCTCTCGTCCAGCTCCTTGATCTGATCGTCGAACTGCTTGCCGATCACCGCACCGGCCGAACCGCCCACGCCGGCCCCGATGATGCGAGCGGTTTTCCCGCCGACCAGATCGCCGAGGAGATAGCCCAGCGTCCCGCCGAGCACTGCACCGGCGGCGGTGCGCGAGACCTTGCGTTCGCCGGTGTTGGGGTCGGTGACGCAGCCTGCCGTAACCAGCGAGGCCGCTGCGACTGAGGCGAGATAGATTTTCATATTTTTCATTCGGGTTCTCCCCATTGGAAATTCGGGCAGCACAGACGGGGAGGTTATGTCATCCCCCACCCGTGCTGCTATCTCCATACGCTCGACAAGGCCAACGCGTTCCTGAACAGATTGTCGCGGTCCATGCAGCAGCGGGCTGGCAGCCGCGAACATTTGTGCTAGCGCTGCTGCCGTGACCCCTTTCCCTTGGACCGACTTGCTGATCATCGCCGGATTGATCGTGCTCAATGGTGTCTTCGCGATGTCCGAGCTGGCGATCGTCTCTGCACGCACATCGCAGCTGCAAAATGCCGCCGATCAGGGCAGCAAGGGCGCGGCGACCGCGATCTCGCTTGCCTCCAACCCCGGCAAGTTTCTCTCGACCGTGCAGATCGGCATCACGCTGATCGGCATTATTGCCGGGGCCTATTCGGGCGCGAGTCTGGGCGGGCCGACCGGAGAGCGGCTGGTCGCGATGGGCCTGCCCGCGAAATATGGCGACGAAGCCGGATTTGCCTTGGTAATCGCGCTGACCACCTATTTCAGTCTGGTGGTTGGCGAGCTGGTGCCCAAGCAGGTCGCGCTGCGCGCGGCGGTGCCGATTTCGCTGGTGATGGCGCTGCCGATGGCGCTGATGGCGCGGGTCGCCGCGCCGCTGGTGTGGCT
>JBGSPZ010000345.1:0-1837 GCA_041738375.1 Parerythrobacter sp.
GCGCGTCTCGGCCAGCTCGCCGATGAACTCCGCCTGCTTGAGCGGCGACCACCCGTCGGCGCGTGCGCGACCGGGCACGGCGTGGAACGGCGGAATGCGGCGGGGCGGGCGAGGCGAAGAGGAGCGCTGCGTCATCGGGCAGCATAAGGCAGATTTTCGCCGTGTAGGAAAGTTCATCGTCATCGCGGCGAAAACTGGGATGGCCTTCGGTAAGGAACCGCCCCCTCGTCATCCCAGCGAAAGCTGGGATCGTTGTCGGCTTGGCGCGACCTCGCTCAGTTCAACCGATCGAACATGTCCGCCCACTCCGGATTGGCATTGTCGATCAGCTCGATTTTCCAGGCACGCTTCCACGCCTTGATCGCCTTTTCCCGCGCGATCGCTGCGTCGATATCGTCGTGGGGTTCCGCGTAGACGAGGCGATCGAGGCCGTATTTGCGGCAGAAGGCAGAACCACTTCCTGTCCGATGCTGCGAAATGCGCGCGGCGAGATCGGCTGTCACTCCGACATAGAGCACGCCGTCGCGCTTGTTGGTCATAATGTAGACCCAGCCGCCCATTGGGCGAGCATACACCAAGCAGCCTACGATCCCAGCTTTCGCTGGGATGACGGGGGGCTATTCGGCCTACGATCCCAGCTTTTGCTGGGATGACGAATAGGGTTTCGAGCTGTTCGCCGAGCGATCCCAGCGTTCAATGGGACGGAGGTGCGGCCGGTCCTCTCGTCAGCCGTCGCTATCCGACAATGCGATCTGGCTGGCACTTATCACTCGCTCGACAATAATCTTGTGAGGGTAGGAGTTCAGGTGCCCATATCCAGCAGCGCAGAGCGATTCGCGGCCGACGAAGCTGATCCTGAAAGCGCAATCATGCGTGCATTTGGTCTGCTCCTCCCTTGCTGACCCGATTGCGCCTTTGCCCAATTCAAGCCAGTATTTTGGCTCAGTTTTTTCTGTTTCCTCATAAGTCTGCGCATTCGGATAGAACTCCGACCACTCAAAGCCGAAAACGAAGATGCCTGTAAATTCTCGCTCTTCAGAAAACGGGTAGCAAGCTTCATCACCGATGTATTCGTTGTAGATGCTGCCTCCCAGACACCGGTCGATCATTGCCGTTTCGTCGAGAAGTGCAGCGCAATCAGGTGTTTCTTGAGCAGCGGGGGCGCAACTTGCGAAAACGGTCGAAGCCAACAGTGTTGCGCAACGTCGCTTCACCCCCGCAGGCTCTCCATCCGCTTCAGATAGCGCGCCAGTACGTCGATCTCGAGATTGACCGCGTTTCCCGCCTCCAGCGTGCCCAGCGTGGTGACTTCGGCGGTGTGCGGGATGATGTTGAGGGCGAAGTCGCAGGTGCCGTCGGGGCGGTCGCGGACATCGTTGACGGTCAGCGAGACGCCGTCGACGGTGATCGAGCCTTTCGCTGCGATGAAGGGCGAGTATTCCGCCGGGGCGCGGATCGCGAGGCGGGTCGAGCCGCCTTCCGCCTTCGCCAGCTGCACTTCGCCCACGCAATCGACATGGCCGGTGACGATATGCCCCCCCAGCTCGTCGCCCAGCCGCAGCGCCTGCTCGAGGTTGAGTCTGCGCCCTGCAGTCCATTGATCGGGGACACTGCGCGATACGGTCTCGTCCGATACGTCGACCGCGAACCAGCTCGCGCCCGGCTCGCCGCCGCGATCGACCACCGTCAGGCACACGCCCGAGCAGGCGATCGATGCGCCGATCGCCATCTTTTCCGGATCGTAGGGGCAGGCGATGCGGATATGCAGGTCGCCGCGTCGCTCGACGCGCTCGATGGTGCCGATGGCGGTGACGATGCCGGTGAACATCCTGCTGCG
>JBGSPZ010000346.1:0-5462 GCA_041738375.1 Parerythrobacter sp.
CAAGCTCGCCGGTGCTGCGCAACATCGCCGCGCCGATCGCCGCCGTCCGGTCGCCGCCGCCCGCACCCGAGATCATCTCGCGTTCGTGGCCGAGCAGGTACTTGGCGACATCCCACCCGCGGTTGACCTGGCCGACATAGGCCGGGCAATCCTCGCCGTAAGACTTGGGCACCTTCACATCGTCGAAGAAGGTTTCGCAGAACGGCGAGTTGCCGCTGATCAGCAGGATCGGCTTGGTCGACACGCCTTCGCTTGCCATGTCGTAGAGCATGAAGGTGATGCCCTGGTACTTGTTCTCCTTGTCGGTGCGGACAAGACAGAAGATCCAGTCGGCGTGATCGGCGTAGGAGGTCCAGATCTTCTGGCCGTTGACCACCCAGTGATCGCCCATATCCTCGCCGAATGTCTGCAGGCTGACGAGGTCCGAGCCCGAACCCGGCTCCGAATAGCCCTGACACCAGCGGATTTCGCCGCGCGCGATTTCGTTGAGGAAGCGCTGCTTCTGGCCTTCGGTGCCGAAGTGCAGCAGCGCCGGGCCGAGCATCCAGATGCCGAAGCTGGACAGCGGCGGACGCGCATTGATCCGGCTCATTTCCTCGCGCAGCACCTTGGCTTCAGGCGCGCTCAGGCCCGCGCCGCCATATTCCTTCGGCCATGCCGGAACGGTGTAGCCCTTGGCCACGCAGGTCTCGAACCAGGCCCACTGCGCGTCGCTCTTGAAGGTCGCGTTGCGGCCGCCCCAATAGACGTCTTCCTCGTCCCGCACCGGCTGGCGCATCTCGGGCGGGCAGTTGGCTTCGAGCCAGGATCGCGTTTCCTGACGAAAGGCTTCGAGGTCGGACATTGGGGGCTCTCCTCCGATTGATTTTCGCTGCGGCGTATCGTGTGCCGCTTGACGCTTACGTTAAGGTGATTCGCCCCCGCACTGCAAGCCGCTTCGACGTGCCCCGCCCTGCCGTAGCGTCAATTCAACCGCGTTGACGAAGCCCGTACGCCCCCTAAGCTGGCGGGACAATAATGGGAGAGGCCAGGCATGCGATTCTCTGGCAAGACAGTGGTGATCACCGGAGCCGCATCGGGCATCGGCGAAGCGGCGAGCAAGCTGTTCGCGCGTGAAGGCGCGACGGTCTACGCATCCGATATCGACGAGGCGAACGGGCAGGCACTGGCCGACCAGTCCGAAGGCGCGATCCGGTTCCAGCGCTGCGATGTGACTTCGTGCGACGACATCCGCGCGTTGATGGACCGCGCAGCGGGCGAGACCGGCGGGATCGACGTGCTGTTCAACAATGCCGGTGCTGGCGGCGCGCGTCCCCCGATCCACGAGATCGAGCCCGACGAGTGGGATCGTACAATGGACTTGCTGCTGCGCTCGGTCGCAATGGGCATCCGCTATGCCGCGCCGCATATGAAGGACCGGCCGGGCGCATCGATCGTCAATGTTTCGAGCGTCGCCGCCATCGGGCCGGGGTATTCGCCGACCGCCTATGCCGTCGCCAAGGCCGGCGTGCTGCACCTGACCAAGATGGCCGCGGCCGATCTCGCCCAGTTCGGGATCCGGGTGAACGCGATCCAGCCCGGCTTCATCAACACCAATATCTTCACCGCCTCGCTCGAGATTCCGGACGAGCACAAGCTGATGGCGAAGGGCGCGATCGCGCAGATGTCGTCCAACGCCCAGCCGGTGAAGCGCGGCGGGCAGCCGCTCGATATCGCCGAGGCCTGCGCCTATCTGGCGAGCGAGGCGGGCAGCTTCCTCAACGGCACGTCGCTGCTGGTCGACGGCGGGCTGACGCTGGGCCCGCGCTACAGCTGGGATCCGGAAGAGCCGGGGATCTACTCCGCGCTCGAAGCGATCGAAGAAGCAGCAAAGGCAGCGCAATAGCGGTGGCAACGGCGCAACCTGTCCCTGGGCAAGAGAAGCTGCCCGTAAGCCTCAAGGTCGTGCACGGTTTTGGTAGCATCGCCTATGGGGTGAAGGAAAACGGCTTCGCCACCTTCCTGCTGATATTCTACAATCAGGTGATGGGAATCGACGCCGCGCTGGTCGGCGCGGCGATCATGATCGCGCTGATCGCCGATGCCTTCGTCGACCCTTTCATCGGCGAGCTGACCGACCGGACGAACACCCGCTGGGGCCGCCGCCTGCCATGGCTATATGGTGCCCCCATCCCGCTCGCCCTCGCCTGGCTCGCGCTGTGGCATCCACCGCAGGGAAGCGACGCCCTGATGCTCGGCTGGCTGGTCGGCTGGGCGATCATTGTGCGCTCGCTGGTCTCGATGTGCGAAGTGCCATCGGTCGCATTGGTCCCGGAACTGACCGCCGACTATGACGAGCGCACGGTGCTGATGCGCTACCGCTTCCTGTTCGGCTGGGCGGGCGGGCTCGTGCTTCTGATTGCCGCATACGCGGTGTTCTTTCGCGAAGCGGGCGAAACCGATCCGGCAGGCTACGACGCCTATGCGCTTGCGGGTGCGATAGCGATGGCGGGTGCGGTGCTGCTTTCGGCAGCAGGTCAGCACAAGCGGATTGCCAAGCCATCGCCGCCGATGCCCGAAAGCACGGGTGGGTTCGGGCAAGTTCTGCGCGACATGCGCCAAACGTTGTCGAACCGGGCCTTCCTGTGGCTGGTATTCGCCGCGCTGTTCGGCTTTGTGAACCAGGGCATCGCCTTCGCCTTGACCAATTACATGCTGGGGTTCGTCTGGCTGTTCGGACAAGGCGAGAAGACGGCCTACGCTCTGCTGCTGTTCCTCACGATGATCGCCGCCTTTGTCATCGTCGCGCCGCTTGCCCGAAAGCTGGGCAAACGCAGGGCCGCGATTGTCTCGGGTGCGGCGGCGCTCGCTTTCAACACGATCCTCTTCCTGGCGTACTATTTTTCCCTGGTCCCGCTGACGGATGGAAAGCCCAGCGTTCCTGTGATCTTCGCACTGATCTTCCTCGGCAATAGCGGCGCAATCACCCTTAGCATCCTGTCGAGTTCGATGATGGCGGACGTGGTGGAGGCGTCGCAGGCAGAAACCGGCCGGCGGTCCGAGGGGCTGTTCTTCGCCGGCTATTTCTTCATGCAGAAATGCGCCACCGGCATCGGTATCTTCATAGCCGGACAAGTCCTGTCCTTCGCCCTGTTCCCGCAAGATGCCAAGCCGGGCGAGGTCGGCAGCGCGATCCTCGGCAATCTGGCGCTAGGCTATGTTATGACGCTCTTGGTCGTCGGTATTGTGGGCCTGCTGGTCATGCGCCGTTTCCCGATCGAGCGCGCCGACCACGAGGCGCGGCTCGCAAAACTCGATGCCGAGGCGAAGGGCGATCTCGACGGGACGCATATCTTGCCATGACCGCCTCCAGCATCAAAACCCGCTTGGCGCAGCTTGCCCGCTCTGCCAGTTTCACACCGCAACGGATTCGCACGAAGAGAGGATAGACCCCATGAATTTCGACCTGACCGACCGCCAGATGCACTGGCGCGACCGCGTGCGCGACTTCATCGAGAAGAACATTCGCCCCAACAACCATGTCTACAAGGAACAGGATGCCGAGGGCGACCGGTGGAAGGTCATCCCGATCATCGAGGACATGAAAGCCAAGGCCAAGGCGCAGGGGATCTGGAATCTGTTCATGCCCCCGCAGGGCCAGCTGAGCCACGTCGACGACAGCTTCGAGTTCGAAGGCCCGGGCCTGACCAATCTCGAATATGCGCTGTGCGCCGAAGAAATGGGGCGCGTGGGTTGGTCGAGCGAGGTGTTCAACTGCTCCGCGCCCGACACCGGCAACATGGAGGTCTTCCACCGCTACGGCACGCGGGAGCAGAAGGACAAGTGGCTGGCCCCGCTGATGAACGGCGAGATCCGTTCGGCCTTCCTGATGACCGAGCCCTACACCGCGTCCTCCGACGCGACCAACATCGAGACCCGGATCGAGCGCGACGGGGACGACTATGTCATCAACGGGCGCAAATGGTGGTCGTCCGGCCTCGGCGATCCGCGCTGCAAGGTCGCGATCGTGATGGGCAAGACCAACCCCGAAAGCCAGCGCCATTCGCAGCAGTCGCAGGTCATCGTGCCGATGGATGCGCCCGGGGTGAACATCCTGCGCCACCTGCCGGTGTTCGGTTACGACGACGCGCCACACGGCCACATGGAGGTCGAGCTCAAGGACGTGCGCGTGCCCGTCACCAACCTGCTGCTCGGCGAGGGGCGCGGGTTCGAGATCGCGCAGGGCCGCCTCGGGCCGGGCCGTATCCATCACTGCATGCGTACCATCGGCGTGGCGGAAGAGGCGCTGGCCAAGATGTGCCGCCGCCTGCAGGAACGCGAAGCCTTCGGCAAGCCGATCTACAAGCATTCGGTATGGGAAGAACGGGTCGCCCGCGCCCGGATCGATATCGACATGACCCGCCTGCTGTGTCTCAAGGCGGCGGACATGATGGACAAGGTCGGCAACAAGGTCGCCAAGCAGGAAATCGCCATGATCAAGGTGCAGGCACCGAACATGGCGCTCAAGATCATCGACGATGCGATCCAGGCCCACGGCGGCGGCGGCGTGTCGGACTATTACGGCTTGGCTTCGGCGTACGCTCATCAGCGGACCTTGCGGCTGGCCGACGGTCCGGACGAAGTCCATGCCCGCTCGATCGCCCGCATGGAGTTCGCCAAGCACGCTCCCAACCCCGGCCCGACCGCCAACGCCCTGCGCGACGGCAAGGGACCGACCCCGATGACCGGCGATTTCAGCTCGGGCGACATGGCGGTGACCCGCTGATGCCCTTCGAGACGCACTGACTTTCGTCCTCACTCCTCAGCATGAGCGGCTGTTCCAGCCTCCAAGCTCATGCTGAGGAGATGCCAAGACGAAGTCAGAACGTCGTCTCGAAGCACGATTTGGAGATATACTGATGGCGAAAGCCGCAATCCTTGAACAACCCGGCAACGGCCTCGTCATCGGCGAGGTCGAGATCGCCGATCCCGCCCCGCACGAGGTTCTGATCGACACCAAGGCCTGCGGCCTGTGCCATTCGGACCTGCACTTCATCGACGGCGCCTATCCGCATCCGCTCCCGGCGATCCCGGGGCACGAGGCGGCGGGCGTGGTCCGCGCGGTGGGGAGCGAAGTTAAGACGGTGAAGCCGGGCGACCATGTCGTCTCCTGCCTCAGCGCATTCTGCGGGCACTGCGAGTTCTGCGTGACCGGACGGATGGCGCTGTGCCTTGGCGCGGATACCCGCCGAACGCCCGATGCCGGCCCCCGCATCCGCCGGGCGGATGGCTCACCGATCAACCAGATGCTCAACCTTTCCGCCTTCAGCGAGCAGATGCTGATCCACGAGCATGCCTGCGTGGCGATCGACAAGGACATGCCGCTTGACCGCGCGGCGGTAATCGGCTGCGCGGTGACGACCGGCGCTGGCACGATCTTCAACGCGGCAAAGGTGACCCCCGGCGAAACGGTGCTGGTGGTC
>JBGSPZ010000319.1:0-2122 GCA_041738375.1 Parerythrobacter sp.
CGCGACCGGCGGATGCGCGGGATCGATTCCGCGCCGCCCTTCGCATTGACGATGTGGGACGACGGCTCGCTTTCGCTGGTCGATTCCGCAACCGGCCGCTCGATCGAGCTGGGTTCGTTCGGGCCCGACAATCGTGCCACTTTCGCCAAGCTGCTGCGAGGGAGCGCGCAATGAATCCGCGCCGGTTCGACATTCCCTGCCGTATCGCGATCGAGCAGAGCGACGAGCATTTCCACGCCCATGTCGAGCTGGACGGCGATGTTGCGATTTTTCCTGGCGACAGCGTCCAGGTCCATGGCGACCCCATCAGCATCAGCTTCGGCGAGAGCGCGCTTTACGAACGTATTGCCACTGTCACCCGCGCCAGCGCGCTCACCCGCGCATGGATCCGCTGCAAAGCCTATTTCGACTTCGGCGAACTCTACGAAGTCAGCTTCACACCCGGGAGCCTGAAATGAACGCCCATACCCGCATCGATCATCCTGCCATGGATGGCGCCGATCTCGGCAAGCCCGACACCATGGCGCTGGCGAAGCAGGAGACCGTGCTTAGCCCGCGCTTCTACACCACCGATTTCAAGGCGCTCGATGCGATCGACGTCTCGCCGGTGCGCGCCGAATGGGACGCGCTGATCGCCGAGATGGTGAGCGACCCGAACAAGCGCCACTTCAAGCGCGACGCCAGCTTCGACGGGGTGATCGAAGGGCTCGAACCCGAATTGCGGGCGGAATTCATCGATTTCCTCGTCAGCTCCTGCACTTCGGAATTTTCCGGCTGCATCCTCTATGCCGAAATCGCGCGGCGGACGAAGAACCCCGATGTGAAGCAGCTGTTCAGGCTATTGGCGCGCGACGAAAGCCGACATGCCGGCTTCATCAACGACACGTTGAAGGATGCCGGGATCGGGCTCGACCTGAGCTTCCTGACCAAGGCGAAGAAATACACCTATTTCAAACCGAAATTCATTTTCTACGCGGTCTATCTGTCGGAGAAGATCGGCTACGCCCGATATATCGCGATTTACCGGCAGCTGGCCGCCCACCCCGAGCTGCGGTTCCACCCGATCTTCAACTGGTTCAAGGAATGGTGCAACGACGAGTTCCGCCACGGCGAGGCCTTCGCCATGCTGCTGCGGGCCGACCCCAAGCTGCTGACCGGGCTCAACAAGCTGTGGGTGCGGTTCTTCCTGCTTTCCGTCTACGCGACGATGTATGTCCGCGATCACGCGCGCCCGGTGTTTCACAAGGCGCTGGGGCTTGATCCGACCGAATACGACTACAAGGTGTTCTCGATCTGCACCGAGATCAGCCGCCAGGTCTTCCCGGTCGAGCTCGACACCGACGATCCGCGTTTTCGCGCCAAGATGCAGAACCTGCTCGACGCGTCGCGCCGGGTTGAACGGGGCAATGCGAAAGGCGGCCTGTCGGGCGCGTTGCTGAAGCTGCGCGGCATTGCCGGCGTGGGCCTCAGCTTCGCCAGCATGTATTTGCACCGCACCCGCCGCAACACGTTGCCCGCTACGATCCGGTTGCAGCCTGCATGGTAAGCTGGAGCGGCCATATCCTGCCGGTAGTGGTCACCATCGCGATCTGGTTCCTCGCAACCGGGCTGATTGCATGGCTCGACAACCGCGAGCGCAGCACCTTTCCGCGCAGCCTGCTGCTGGGGGGCATCGCCGGCGTCGGCGGGCTGTGCGCAATCTTCCTGTCGATGCAATCGGTGACGGTTTGGGGCGCATATGCTGCTTTCCTCGGCGCGTTGCTGGTGTGGAGCTGGCACGAGATCGGTTTCCTGACCGGTGCCGTTTCCGGCCCCCGCCGGGAGCCGCTGCCGCGCGGGTCGGCGGGGTGGGACAGGTTCCGGCATGCCGTTGCCGCGATGATCCATCATGAAATCGCGCTGCTGCTCACCGCGCTGGTGCTGATCTCCTTGACCTGGAACGCAGCCAACCAACTGGCGGCGATGACTTTCACCCTGCTCTACGCCATGCGGCTGAGCACCAAGCTCAACATCTTCTACGGCGTGCCCAACAGCGCGACCGACATCCTGCCGCCGCATCTCGGTTATCTGAAGAGCTATTACGGCCGCAACCGTTTCGGTTGGCCGCTGCCCGTTTCCACCG
>JBGSPZ010000421.1:0-1783 GCA_041738375.1 Parerythrobacter sp.
CGAGCTGCGGGTGACCGGGGCACCGGCCGAGGCCTTTCGCGAAAGCTTCGGCGCAGACCTCAGCGTTGTCCCCCAGGGCGAGGGCGACCTGACCGACAAGCTCGCCCGCGTCCGCGCACCCGCCATCGTGATTGGCAGCGATTGCCCCGGTCTGACGCCGCAAATCCTGCAAGCCGCACGCGATAGCATGGCGAGCGAGGCAGCGGTGATCGGTCCGGCGAGCGACGGCGGCTATTACCTGCTGGGCTACAACACCGATGCGCGCTTCGCGTTCGAGGACATGGAGTGGAGCACCTCGGTGGTGTTCGAGGAGACCGTTCGACGCTTTGCGGCGAAGCGCATCCGCCCGGCGGTGCTGCCCGAACTGGCCGATGTCGATACCATAGAGGACCTCGCCGAGTGGCCGGAGTTCCTGCCGTGAGTGTGCCGACCGTCGCGCTCGTCATCCCCGTACTCGACGAGGAAAAGGCGCTTCCGGCCCTGATCGGGCTGGTTGCCGTGCTCGATCCGCCGCCCGCCGAAGTGATCGTCGTCGACGGAGACAGCGGGGACCGAACGCGCGAGCTGGTGCTGGCCGCAGGCTGGACGCTGCTGGATACCACCGCCGGACGCGGGAGACAGATCAACGCCGGGGTCGCAGCGGCGGCCAGCGACTATATCTGCGTGCTCCACGCCGACACCAAACCACCGCTCGATATGGTCGCGGTCATTCGCGACACGCTGGCGGACAATCGCACCGCTCTCGCCAGCTTCACCCCGTTGATCCGGGGCGAAAAGACCCGCTGGGGCACCACCTTCCACAACTGGATCAAGACTTGGTACGCGCCGCTGATCACCCGCCCGCATCTGTTCGTTCGCGGAGTGCGCCTGCTGTTCGGCGATCACGCGATGTTCTTCCGGCGCGAGCAATTCCTGCAAGTCGGCGGCTGCACGCCGGGCGACGCGATCATGGAAGAGGCCGACCTGTGCGTGAAGTTCGCGCGCCTCGGCCGGATCCGCATGGTCCGCCGCTGGGTCGAGACCAGCGACCGGCGGATTGCCGCATGGGGTCCGCTCAAGGCCAACTGGATCTATTTCAAGGTCGGCATTCTGTGGGCGGTCGGGGCGCGGAGCCGGCTGGAGAAGAATTATCCGCATGTGCGGTAACGCCGTCACCCCAGCGAAAGCTGGGGTCGCCCGCCGCAGGCTCGGGCTTCGCCGAAAGCGATCCCAGCTTCCACTGGGATGACGAATGGCGGCTAAACCTTTTCCGGTTCCGCCAGGAATCCCACTGCGATGCAATGATCGATCAGCCGCCGGATATAGGCCGCTCCGGTTTCGGGGCAGCGCATCCCGGTCAGCTCGCGGAACCGCACGTCGCTGAAATGCGGATCGCGCTGGAAGTAGCTCGCATAGAGCCCCGCGACGCGCTTGAACAAGCGCCGTTCGAGCGCGGGCAGCAGCGACGGATCGAACGCCTCGGGCGCGACCAGTTCGGGTTGGTGGAAATGCGGATAGGTGCCGATAGCGGCGGTAAACCGTTCGACAGGTAAAGGTTGCCCCGAGACGAGGTGGAGTGTGATCCCCTCCGCCCCGAAACCCACCTCGTCCATCCTCTCCGCAATCGCGACGATGCCGCCCGCGACATGGTCGATCGGCACGAAATCGAGCGTGGCCCCGGCGCGCGCGGGCATGTGGCGCACGCGGCCCTCGGCGATCAGCTTGAACGCGGCATAGGTGGTGTCGAACTGGCGGATCGTGCCGCTGGCATGCTCGCCGACCACGATCGAGGGGCGCGCGATGG
>JBGSPZ010000433.1:0-10870 GCA_041738375.1 Parerythrobacter sp.
GTTGCAGGCGATCGCCGCGCCCGGGGCAGACGATCCGCCGCAATCGCTGCGCCGCCGCTTGCAGGCCGCCTATATGATCGAGCTGGCGCTGGACGGTGGTGCCTTCGCCAAGCAGACGATGCTGACCTTCCTCGTCGATGCCTATGCGCGCATGTCGGAGCTGCCGGAGCTGGACGCGACCGGTCTTGCCCCGGTGCTATACCTTCAGGCCAGCCGGGCCAATGGCGAGTTCGCCGAGCGACTGTCTGGCCCGGATCGCGCCAATGCGCTGGATGCAGCGATCGCCTGGATAAAGCTGGCTATAGAGAGCGACGGCCTGATTCCGATTTCGGCGACCTACCGTCCTATCGGCGGCACAACGCGCGATCGCCTGCCGCACGATGCCATCCTGATGTGGGAGATTCTCGGCGGCCAGCTAATCAACCGCGCCGAGGTAACGGACCTCGAATCCAAGCCGATCTATCTGGCCAATGCCATCCAGGCCTTTCAGGAAGCGACCCGGCTGATTCCCAAGGATGTGGTGCCCCATCGATGGGCCGCAGCGCAGATCGGCGCAGCCCAGGCGCTCTACAAGCTCGCGGTTCACGATTACGATCTTCAGTCGGGCATCAATCTGGGCGATGCGGTCGATCTGCTCGAGGATGCGCAAGCGCTGGTCGAGCCCGATGGGCAGCACGGAGGCATCTGGCTGACCGGAGAGCAGACGCGGATCGAGATCCGGTCGGTCATCGCCGAGCGCGTTCGCGGCGAGGAGGGCATGACCCAGCTAATCGAGCTGGAGCGGGCAACCGATAGGTTGATCGCAACCGTGCGCGATCCGGAGCGCACGCTCAACGCACGTTTTCGGACCATGCGACTGATCGAAGCACTGACCACCCGCGGCCATATCCTCTATATCCAGTCGGAAATCTGCGAGGAGACGCCGACGGCTTGCGCGCACAGCAATGCTGGCCCTGCGCCGGAAGATGCCCATGCCAGGGCGCTGCGAGCGGTCGGAAGCTATCGTGAGGCAGCGGAGGCTGCAGCTGCCAGCGAACTCTGGTCGGAGTGGCAAACGGCGATGGACCGCGCGGCCGAGCTGCTCGAAGTCCATGCAGGGGCGCATGGCTATGATCCGGAAACCGCCGAACTGGGCAATGCCTCGATCCGCCAGGCGGTTTCCTTGCGCAAGGCCGTTCTGGCGCGCATCAACCTTTCGTCTCAGCCGTGGCACTGGGCTTTCAGCGCCGTGTCGCTAGCGCGCGCGCAGGGCGAACTTTCGCAGCAGACCGGCGACACCCTGGCGGCAATCTCAGCGGTCGATCTGGCACGGCAGGCAGCAGGGATTTTCGACGATCTCGGATATGTCGACGCGGCCGGAGAAGCCCGCGAGCTCGCCGCCAGAGTGCTCAAAATTCGCGAGGACGACGGATCGTCCCCCGAACAAGAGCAAGACGATTAAGAATGGCAACCCTGTAAGGCTGACAACTGTAGTCAGGCGTGATCTGGAAGCATCTCTCACGATGCTGCCCAGCTTGCAGAACAAACCATAAACCACCATAAAGCTCTGCATGGCCGAACTTGTTATCCGTCGCGGACTCGAAGAACCGGAAACCGGGGCCGATTTCGTCCCCCACAAGCCTGCCCGTCCGGAAAAATCGATGCCGGGCAAGCGGTTCGAACTGGTTTCGGACTACCAGCCGGCGGGCGACCAGCCCACCGCGATCGCCGAGCTCGTGGCGGGTATGAAGGACAGCGAGCAGACGCAGACGCTGCTCGGCGTGACCGGCAGCGGCAAGACCTTCACCATGGCCAAGGTGATCGAGGAACTGCAGCGCCCCGCGCTGGTGCTCGCGCCCAACAAGATCCTCGCCGCGCAGCTCTATGGCGAGTTCAAGAGCTTCTTCCCGAACAACGCGGTCGAGTATTTCGTCAGTTATTACGACTACTATCAGCCCGAGGCCTATGTCCCCCGGTCGGACACCTACATCGAGAAGGAAAGCTCGGTGAACGAGGCGATCGACCGGATGCGCCACTCGGCCACCCGCGCATTGCTCGAACGCGACGACGTGATCATCGTCGCCTCGGTTTCCTGCCTCTACGGCATCGGCTCGGTCGAGACCTATTCGGCGATGATCTTCGACCTGAAGCGCGGCGCGAGCGTCGACCAGCGCGAGATCATCCGCAAATTGGTGGCGCTGCAATACAAGCGCAACGATACCGCCTTCGCGCGCGGCAATTTCCGCGTGCGGGGGGACAATCTCGAAATATTCCCCTCGCACTACGAAGACATGGCCTGGCGGGTCAGCTTCTTCGGTGACGAGATAGAGGACATTGCCGAGTTCGACCCGCTGACCGGCAAGAAAGGGGCGAGCCTCGAGACCGTGCGCGTCTACGCCAACAGCCACTATGTGACCCCGGGCCCGACGATGAAACAGGCCAGCGAAGCGATTAAGTTCGAGCTGCAGGAGCGGCTGAAGGAACTGAACGCCGAGGGCCGCCTGCTCGAAGCCCAGCGGCTGGAGCAGCGGACCAATTTCGATCTCGAGATGATTGCCGCGACAGGTTCCTGCGCGGGGATCGAGAACTACAGCCGCTTCCTCACCGGCCGCCTTCCCGGCGAACCGCCGCCCACGCTGTTCGAATACCTCCCCGAAAACGCGCTGCTGTTCGTCGACGAGAGCCACCAGACGGTGCCGCAGATCGGGGCCATGTCCAAGGGCGACCACCGCCGCAAGATCACGCTGGCTGAGTACGGCTTCCGCCTGCCGAGCTGCATCGACAACCGCCCGCTGCGGTTCAACGAATGGGACGCGATGCGCCCGCAGACCGTTGCCGTCAGTGCGACCCCCGGCAATTGGGAGATGGAGCAGACCGGCGGCGTCTTCGCCGAACAGGTCATCCGCCCCACCGGCCTGATTGACCCGCCGGTCGAAATCCGTCCGGTCGAGGACCAGGTGCAGGACTGCATCCAGGAATGCCTTGCCACCGCAAAAAAAGGTTATCGCACCCTCGTCACCACGCTGACCAAGCGCATGGCGGAGGACCTGACCGAGTTCATGCACGAGGCCGGGGTGCGGGTGCGCTATATGCACTCCGATGTCGAAACGCTGGAGCGAATTGAACTAATCCGCGACCTCAGGCTCGGTGTCTATGACGTACTGATCGGGATCAACCTGCTACGCGAGGGTCTGGATATCCCGGAGTGCGGCCTCGTATGCATCCTCGATGCCGACAAGGAAGGGTTCCTGCGTTCGGAAACGTCATTGATCCAGACCATCGGCCGCGCCGCGCGCAATATCGACGGGCGGGTAATCCTCTACGCTGACCGCATCACCGGCAGCATGGAACGCGCCATCGCCGAGACCGACCGCCGCCGCGAGAAGCAACGCGAGTACAACGAGGAGCACGGCATCACCCCGCAGACGATCAAACGCGACATAGCCGACATCGTCGCCCACGCCGCCAGCCGCGACGGGGTGTTGGTCGATACCGGCGACGACGAACGCAACAACCTCGTCGGCCACAATCTGCGCGCCTATATCGAGGACCTCGAGAAGCGCATGCGCGACGCCGCAGCGAACCTGGAGTTCGAAGAGGCTGGCCGACTCAGGGATGAAATCAGGCGGCTGGAGGCCGACGAACTTGGAATCCCCGATGGCGAGAAGAGAGCGCCACTGGTAGGGCGAAGCAACGAGGGCAAGCCGGGGACCAGGAAGGGGCGGTTCGGGAAGCAGGGTCGGACGAAGTGGGGGCGGTAAACACAGACTTATGACGTTGCAGGGAGAATTGTCTGGCGACCGCCAAGATGTCGCCGATCTGAGCTATCGGACGGTCATCGACCCGGAAATGTTCGACAGCCTGGAACGATCCTGGGAAAAATTCGTCGACGACGCTTTCGCCAGCACCAGTCCCGACGTGCGCGACCAACGGCGTATCCAGAATATCGAGCAGGCGCACGCCCTGCTGATCCAGCTCGGGCGCAGGACAACACTTTCCAATTCGGCGCAGGAGCTGGTCGACACAAGTCCAGGTATCGGCATCGTGGCCGATGTCGACGGCCATGTCCTTGCGCGAAACAGCGATGCGGAAAAATTTTTCGGGCCGGTCGCTGCGATTCGCGGCCAGGCTCTAGACCGATTTGGGCTGGGTGGCCTGCGCAACTGGATGATCAGGCGCAATGACAATCGGCACCACTATTTCTTCACGGCCTTTGATGCCGAGAACATGGCGCGCGTCATGCTTGCCAGCCGGATCACTATCGATCCCGACGATGCAATGGGCCATATTTTCGTCACCGAAATCGACTTGTTGCTCAACGATCATATACTGACGGAAATCGAACAGGCCTTCTCCCTGACCAGAGCCGAGAGCGAGGTTTGCCTTTTGCTGTCGAACGGATATCAGCCGAACGAGATTGCCCTGCGACGTGCGGTATCGATCCATACCGTGCGAACACAAATCAAGTCGGCCATCGAAAAATCCGGTGCCCGCAGCGCTACCGATCTGGTGCGGAGCCTGTGTGGACTCGCAGCGCGGATCAGTTTTCTGAAACTGAAGACATCGGCCGCGCTGGCGAAGACCAGCCAGACGATGCCCGAACCCGATTTTGTTCTTTTGCCCGATGGACGCAGGATTGCCTATTTCGAGCATGGAGATCCCAACGGACAGCCGATCCTGTACCTGCCGACGCTGTTCAACGGGCCAACCCTTCTACCATGGCAAAACGCCATGTTCGCCCGCCGCGGGCTGCGCCTGATCAGCCTGTCGATGCCCGGTTATGGCACGTCAGACCCGCAGCCAGCGGACCGGGGAGAACACAGGCTGAGCGCTTTTGCCGCCGATCTCGACCATTTCCGTCAGACGCTGAAACTTCCTAGCATTGTCGTTATTGGTCAGCATTATGCGCTGCGATATGCCGCGCAATATCCGGACCGTGTGCGCGGCCTGATATTCTGGCGCAACGTTCCCCATTGGACCGAAGCGATGCTCGACCGGCTGACGCCGCGCAGGCGCAACCTGATCAAGACGTCGCAGCGCTGGCCCGGATCGGTCCGCTTTCTCGCGCGCATCGCCATGGCGATGATCGACAGCGGGAGGGCCGAGATTTTCCTGCGGGGACTCGCCAAAGGTGCACCGCGCAACGAGGAAATCCTGAACGATCCCGAATTCATGGCGAATGCCATCGAATCCTGCCGCCACAATGTGACACAGGGTATCGGTGCCTTTTGCGACGATGTGCCATTGCTGCACCACGATAGCAGTGCCGATCTCGTGCGGGTGCGATGCCCGGTCTGGGTCGTGGATTACAGGGACGGAGGCCACTGTCCGCCCGATGCCATTGCCGCATTGAAATCCATGGTTCCCGACACACGAATCCTGCTGGTCGAAGGCCATGGCATCGCCTGCTACCGCCACCTGTGCGAACAACTGGCCGCAGCGGCTTCGGCTGCTGACAAAGCCTGAGAGTTCCCGGTAAGCACGAACAGGTGCGCATCACCAAATTTGGCGATGTGACACCCCGCATCGCATGGCAGTCGGATGTCTCGCGGGGGCATGGTGCCCCTCCGAGGAGGATGATGATGATGAATTCGACCTGCAAAATCGGCCTTGCGATGGCCGCCATGGCCGCGCTGGCGGCACTTCCCGAAGCGGTGACCGCAAAGGATTACCTGACCTTTATCGGTTCCAGCGGCACCGAGGTGCTGGACGTTTACAAGTGTCGTGTCCGCAAGAACGGCGACGTGGAATTTCAGGGTGTCGAGGGCGGGTCATGGCAAAAATCTACTCGCACAAACCCGGCTTGTCATCATAACGGCGTAATTGCCGATGCTGGCGGCGACGACCCACGCGTCGCTGTCGATCATTCGCGGACCCTTTCGTCTTCGTCCGTCAGCGCAGCGCCGGTTGTCGAACGGCCCGACGGATCGGGCTGCACCGGAATCGGCTGCCGGCCCGGCGGCCCCATCGTCACCAACGGCAGCGCGCCGAATGTTGTCCGCACGTCGGAAGTGTCCGTTAACGGCCGGTCGGGAAAGGCGCTGGCCGGTGCGAACAATTGCGTTGCCCTCTCCGCTGGCGGCATCATGGTAATCTGGCGCGATGCCGGACGGCAGGATTATTCGGCCGCAGAAGCCAGCCAGAACGGATGGTTCTGTGTCGATGGCAAGCTGATGGCCGGTACCGCTACCAATACCGGCCCCATTGATAAGCGCGACGTGCCGTACATCCGTCGCTGACCAAGGCCAAACCGCACGAGATGTAAAGCAACGCGCGGGCGTCGCACACCCGCCACCCCGTTCCTTGGCTAGCGCTGTGGGTCGTCGCGCAATGCTTGCCAGCACAATGACGTGCGATTCACATCAGAGGAGATTCCTATGCCCGACAAACCACCTCCGCCGCCCGCTCCGGAAAGCAACGAACTCGAAAGCTTTGTCGCAAGTGTACGCACCTTCATGAAGAATGTCGGTTCCGCTTGCGTCGCCGCTGCGGGTAACGACCCTGCCGCCGAACTGGTATCGGCCAATGTTCAGATGATCACCGGGAACATGGAGCGCACCCTTGGCTTTCTGTCCGATCAGTTCGCGGCCCAGAATCCTGTCCGTCGGCGCGAAGTCATGGATTCTTTTGCCGCCACTGACGTCGTTTCGGTGCCGCAGCTTGCCGAACGCACGGCGGTGCAACAGCTCAAGATCGGCAAGGTCGGCACGAGCCTGCTCAAGTGGCTGTCGGGCGCACTGACCGAAATCAAGAAGATCATCGGCATGATCCTGGAATGGATACTTGGTTTCGTACCGAAATGGTGGGACAAGCTCGCCCTGTTGATCGACGAGCTCTGGAACCTCGTGATGAGCCTGCTTGCCGAGGTCTTCGGTTTCGACGTGGGTCGGCTGTCGCGCGAAATGTCGATGGCGGAAGTCAATCACCTGAATGAGCTGGCCGCTGCAACACGCCTGCAAGCCGAACGTACGAGGGCATTGGGAGGCGACGAGGATTGATTTTTGCCCTGGGAAGGCCGTCGCAACAAGCTTTGTTGCGACGGCCTTCGCTGTTACGCAGAGCATCGAACTCAAGCGAGAGGCGATGCGAATGAGGCGTGGATTGATCGAAGTCACGGCAGCTCTGCTGGTTGTCGTCCCCACCTCCCTTCAAGCGCAGGATAGGCCGCCCTCCGAAACCGCGAAAGCTGCGCCCGCAGCCCCCGGCCTCCAGGTCCGCACCCACGACATGTCAGGCACCTTCGGTGGGCAGCGGGTCGATTACCGTGCGATCATCCAGGAAAACTTGCTCTCCAGTGATGACGGCAAGCCCGAAGCCGTCGTCGTCACCACCAGCTACGTCAGGCAGCCGCGCGATCCTTCGCGCCCCGTCTTCTTCCTGTTCAACGGCGGACCCGGCTCGGGTTCGGTATGGCTGCAGATGGGGGCGTTCGGTCCGAAGCGGGTGGCGATACCATCCGACGCGCGCGACGATGGTGCGCCGCCCTACCCGCTGCTCGACAATCCGGACAGCCTGCTCGATGTCGCCGATCTCGTGTTCATCGACCCGCCGGGCACGGGGTTCAGCTACCTCACCGAAGGCACCGATCCAAAGAAGTATTACGGGCTCGAGCAGGATGCGCGCGCGGTCGCGACGATCATTCGCCGCTGGCTCAACGACAATGGCCGCTGGAACAGTCCGAAGTATCTCGGCGGCGAGAGCTACGGCACCACCCGCACCGCGATGGTCGCGCGCGAGTTGGAGGGGGAGACCTACAACGACGTCGGGCTCAACGGGCTGGTGCTGATCTCCACCATCCTCGATTTCGCCGGGCGCGAGCCGACGCCGGGCAATGAGATGGCCTATATCGTCACCCTGCCCAATATGGCTGCCGCCGCCTTTTATCACGGCAAGGTCCAAGCCGCGTCGGTCGAGGCGATCGTC
The DNA here is from genome assembly GCA_041738375.1 of Parerythrobacter sp. GTDB lineage: Bacteria > Pseudomonadota > Alphaproteobacteria > Sphingomonadales > Sphingomonadaceae > Parerythrobacter_A. Next base: position 7,903 of record JBGSPZ010000433.1, read on the forward strand.
GAGGAAGCGCGCCAGTTCGCCATCGGGCCTTTCGCCACGGCGCTCCTCAAGGGGCAGGATCTGCCGGCAGACGAGCGCGCTGCTGTGCGCAAGGAGCTGTCGCGGCTGACGGGCCTTAGCGAAACCTATCTCGACCAGGCCGATCTGCGCGTCACCGACCAGCGGTTCTACAAGGAATTGCTGCGCGACCGGGGCCTGACCATCGGCAGGCTCGATTCGCGCTACACCGGGCGCGATTTCGACAATGCGGGCGAAACCCCCGATGGAGACCCCAGCTTCTACGGCATCGATGCCGGCTATACCGCCGCGATCAACAGCTGGGCGCGCGAGACGGTGGGGTTCGAGACCGACCGCGAGTACCAGTCGATCGGCAGCGAGCCGGGGCGCAACTGGCAGTGGACAATCTCGGGCCGGGGCCGCAGCGCCTATCTCAACGTCGCGCCCTATATCGGCGATGCGATGCGGCAGAACTCGGGCCTCAGAACCTTTGTTGCGCAAGGCTATTACGACTTCGCCACGCCCTTTTTCGGGGCGGAGTATTCGCTCAAGCGCACCGGCATCCCGCAGGACCGGGTCGAGTATCACTATTACGACGCGGGCCACATGATGTATGTCCGCGACGAGGACAGGGCCAAGCTATCGCGCGATATCAGGGCGTTCATCCGCTCGCGCTGACTCCTCGGCGTCCGTCGAACGGACAAGGCGTTGGTCCAGCCACGCTTGATCGAGGGCCTGCACACGGCGATCCACCCTCGGAGACGGGGAGAATCATCATGTCGCGTCATCATCTGACCTTTGCCCTCGCGCTTGCTTTCGGCGCAGTTTCCGGTGCCTCCGCGCATGAACCGGCAGGCCATGCCGATACCTATGCCGCAGCCGTCGCAGCGCCGGACCGGCCGGAGGCGTCACGCGAGCTCGACGCAAGCCGCAAGCCCGCCGAAACGCTCACGTTCCTCGGTCTGGAGCCGGGCATGACCGCCGCCGATCTCATTCCCGGTGAGGGATACTGGACTGAACTCCTGGCCCATGCCGTCGGGCCTGACGGAACCGTTGTCGCGCTGCAGCCGGTGCAGTTCTACAACGACGAGAAATCCGTCGCCGAATGGTCGGCCCTTGAACAGCGCGCGCCCGGTGTCACCCTTGTCCGCTACCCTTTCGATGCGTTCGCCTATGATGCGGACAGCCTCGACTGGGCGATCATGAACCTCAACTACCATGATCTCTATTGGGTCTCCGAGCAGTATAAGATCCCCTTCACCGACCCGGACGCCTTCGTTGCGGCACTCTACGCCGCGATGAAGCCGGGCGGGACTGTCGGGATCATCGACCACGTCGGCGAAGGCGCAGACACGCGTTCGCTGGTCGACAAGCTCCACCGTATCGACCCCGCTGTCGTGCGTGCGGATTTCGAGCGGGGCGGATTCGAATTCGTCGGAGAAAGCGAAATCCTGCGCAATCCGGAAGACGACCACACCGCAAACGTGTTCGATCCCGCGATCCGTGGCAAGACCGACCGTTTCATGTTCAAATTCCGCAAGCCGGTCGAATAGCGGCGGATAGCAGCACACAGAACATGCCCGATGCGTGGACAGTCCCGGTGTCCGGGGAATATGAGGCCGCATGACGCGAGCTCACATCTGGATAGCGATGCTCGCTGGGTGCGCCTGGCTCGCAGCATGCCAGCGACCTGCGGGTGAAAACTATACCGAGCGCGCGCCCGACATGCCGCATCGCACAGCGCCGTCCGCTCCGCTGGATTCGCCGGACACGACCGGCGCGATCTGGAGCCGCGCGAAATCAGGCGAACGGCTGTTGTACGGCAGACCCGGCAAGTCGCCGCTGATCGCTCTCGCCTGCACACGCGGGGATGCGACGAACCGGGTGAAAATCACCCGTTTCGTCGCCGCCGACCCCGAAGCAGGGGCGATCATGGTGTTGATCGGTAACGGGCATCGCGCGCGGTTGCCGACTGCTTCCGTATGGAACGGGCGCGGCTGGCTGTGGGAAGCCAGCTACCCCGCGGCGCTGCCCGATCTCGACGTATTTACCGGAAGGCGCGGCATCGACCTGACCCTGCCTGGGGCCGGAAAGGTTGTGCTCAATCCGAGCGCCCTGCCCGGCCAGCTGGTCGAGCGCTGTCGCGGCGAGCCAGCTCAACGAGGCGCTCCGGAGTGAGCACCTGCGGCAGGATTTCTGCCTCGCCGCCGGGCGCATACCAGACATAGAGCGGCACGCCTGCCGCGCCATGTTCTGCCAGATAGGCGGAGATTTCCGCATCGCGCCGCGTCCAGTCTCCGCGCATGGCGATCACTCCCGCACTGTCGAACGCTTGCTTCGTAGCCTCGCGTTCGATCGCCACACGTTCGTTGACCTTGCAAGTCAGGCACCAGTCGGCGGTAAACCAGATGAAAACGGGCTTCCCGCTGGCGCGCGCCTCGGCGAGCGCTGCAGCCGAGTATGGCGTCGGATCGAGCATCGATTGAGCCTCCTCCAGCGGCGCCTCCGCGTAGCTAGCCGGAAGCGCGAACGCTCCGAAAATCGCAAACGGGGCGAACACCAGTCCGAAGGCAGGCCAAGCGAGCTTGCCGCCTCGCTGCAACCGGCCAACCACCGCCAGCGCCAGAACCAGTCCGGCGATCATCGCCAGCGCCAGCACGGCGAATTCCTTGCCGCCCAACCTAGCCGCAAGCCAGACCAACGCCAGCGCCGTCAATCCCATCGGCACCGCCATCACCCTGCGAAACCGCTCCATCCATGCGCCGGGTTTCGGCAGGATTTTCATCCAGCCGGGTTTGGCGGAAAGCAGGAAATACGGCGCACTCATTCCAAGGGCTACGGCGGCAAACATCAGCAAAATAATGGCCGCCGACTGGCTGAAGGCAAACCCCAGCGCCGTTCCCAGAAACGGCGCGGTGCAAGGCGTGGCCAGCAATGTCGCAAAGACGCCCTGCGAAAACGAGCCAAGCTA
>JBGSPZ010000444.1:0-2607 GCA_041738375.1 Parerythrobacter sp.
GCGCGCACGGCCTCTTCGGCATGCGCGACGGCGGAGCCCATGTTACCCTTGGCCAGCTCGGAAGCAGCCTTGCTGGCCGAAACGTTGGCCGGAGCCGCCGCCTTGGTGGCGCATCCCGCGAGAGCCGTAGTGGCCAGAGCGGTGGTGACCGCCAGCAGGATGGTGCGATTGCGTTTGGCGTCCGTCAGCATGGTACGTTCCCCTGTGGTCCTATTTCCGCGCCATCTGCGCAGCGAGCGAATCGAGTTCGGGCATGTCGCCCAGCAGACTGTCGAGCGCTTCGGTCACCAGCTGCTGCGCACTGCGGTTGCGCATGGTGCAGGCGAGTCGGAGCTTGAGATGGCGTTCGGTGTCGAGCCGCAGCGTGAAAGCTGCGCGTTTGCCGCGATCGAGCGCTTGGCGGCGCGGGCGCGCAGCTCGCTCAACCAGCGGCGAAGCGTCGAGCCGGGAGGCGATTTCTTCCTGCTGCTGACGCACTTTGGGCAAGCCGTTCTTCGCGGCTTCGAGCTTGGCCTGTTCGATCAGATCCTGCTCGTGTGCTTCGGCCTCGGCTTCTGGATTGGCCGGTTCCGGCGTAAGGTTGACGACATTGGTCGGGCGCTCGTCTTCCTCGCCCATGTCGTTCCAGCCGAGATCCTCGAGATTGGCAGCCTGGCCGGTCGCGATCGGGCCGAGCTGCGGGCGCATTGCGGGCTTGGCCCCGCCCTTGCGTGCCAGCAAGGTCGGACCGAGCGAGGCAAAGATCGGTTCGCTCATGACCGTGTCCCCTACCCCCGCGCTTACTGCGCGATCCGGCGGCCGAAGCCGCCGGCAGGGCGATGGGCGGGCGCGATCTGCGACACCGAATTGGGTGCGGCAAACACGGTCCGGCGGAAGTTCTTCTCCAGCCGGTCGGCGATATAGCCCCACAGCGCGGTTACTTCGGCGGCGCTGCGGCTTTCCGGATCGACTTCCATCACCGTGCGGCCGTCGATCATCGAGGCGGCGAAATCGGTCCGGTGGTGCAGCGTGATGGGGGCGACGGTGCCGTGCTGCGACAGCGCGACGGCAGCTTCGGAGGTAATCTTGGCCTTGGGCGTGGCGGCGTTGACGACAAACACCAGCGGCTTGCCCGCACGCTCGCACAGGTCGACGGTGGCGCCGACGGCGCGCAGGTCATGCGGGCTCGGCCGGGTCGGGACGACGATGAGCTCGGCCACGCCGATCACCGACTGGATCGCCATGGTGATCGCCGGCGGGGTGTCGATCACCGCCAGCTTGAATCCTTGCTGGCGCAGGACCTGCAAATCGTTGGCGAGCCGCGCGACCGTGGTCTGCGCGAATGCGGGATATTCCGCCTCGCGCTCGTTCCACCAGTCGGCGAGCGAACCCTGAGGGTCGATGTCGATCAGCACGACGGGACCTGCCCCGGCGCGCTGGGCCTGAACGGCGAGATGCCCGGACAGCGTGGTCTTGCCCGAACCACCCTTCTGCGATGCCAATGCCAGTACACGCAAGGCGCGTTCCCCCTGTCAAAAATCCATTGCGAGCCGCCTGAAACGCGGGTCGGAGAATGAATTCGCAGGATACCCCTAATTTTGGGTTAACGGCGTGGGCTGCGATGTCGGCAAGAAACACCTGCAGAACGGAACGGAGGCGAGCAGGCTTCAGAAATTCTTTGCTAACCGCCTCTTTACTATGTCAGTCTATCGGAGTGGCTTGAAAGGGTTGCTGCAGATCAATGACCGTCACGTCTAAATTTTGCTGGATGATCGCCGGCCTGGCGCTGGCGGGGGCTACGCCTGCACTGGCCGATGTCAAGGCCGGGGTCGATGCCTGGGCCCGCGGCGACTATGCTGCTGCGGTGCGCGAATGGCGTGGTCCGGCAACCGCGGGCGACGCCGATGCCCAGTTCAACATGGCGCAGGCCTATCGCCTCGGGCGCGGGGTGGAAGAGAACGCCAAGCAGGCCGAGATCCTTTATGCCAAGGCCGCCGCGCAGGGCCACGTCAAGGCATCGGACAATTACGGGCTGCTGCTGTTCCAAGCCGGACGGCGCGAGGAAGCAATGCCCTATGTCAAAGGAGCGGCCGACCGGGGCGATCCACGCGCGCAATATCTTCTCGGCATAGCGCATTTCAACGGCGAGCTGGTCGAGAAAGACTGGGTGCGCGCCTATGCCTTGCTGACGCTGGCCAATGCCAGCGGCCTCGGGCAGGCCCCTGCAGCATTGGCGCAGATGGACGATTTCATCCCGCTCGAACAGCGCCAGCAGGCGCAGCTGCTCGCACAGAGCCTCAGACGCGACGCCGATACGCGCCGTGCGCAGCAGATGGCGGCAGTTGATCTCGCGATCGGGGAGCCTTTGGCGCCGAAACCGTCGCCGTCACCGACCACAAATGCAATCCCCCCGCGCGCCCTGCCCGAACCGATTCCATCGGCCGTGGTTCCACCCTCCGTGGCGGCCGCACGCGCCGCGATCGAGGAAGCCATGCGGGTGACCGGGACCGAAGATCCCTCGTCTGCCGGTGCGGACTTTGCCCAATCGGCAGTCCCTGCACCGGTGCGCACCGCGCAGGCCGACGTGGCGGACCCGCCCAGGGCCCGCCCGGGTCCGATGCCCCGCAC
>JBGSPZ010000023.1:0-1779 GCA_041738375.1 Parerythrobacter sp.
GCCCTCGCCTCAGGACCGCCGCGCAGGTGATGGCGAGCCTGATTCCGCCGAAGCGCAGCAATGCGCCGAGCAACGGCCCCTCGCCCGAAGCGCGTGCCGCAACTTTCGGCGCCGATCTCAAGGCGATGGAAAGCCCGCAGATCATGAGCCGCTGCATCAACTGGGCGCTGACCGATCTCATGCTCGAACACCGCGAGATCGCGCTGATGGGCGAGGATATCTGCGCCAAGGGCGGGGTGTACGGGGTAACCCAGAAGCTCGGCCAGCGCTTCGGGCGCTCGCGGGTGATCGACACGCTGCTCGACGAGCAGTCGATTCTCGGACTCGCCATCGGCATGGCGCACAACGGCTTCGTGCCGCTGCCGGAAATCCAGTTCCTCGCCTATCTGCACAATGCCGAAGACCAGCTGCGCGGCGAGGCGGCGACGCTGCCGTTCTTTTCGGGCGGCCAGTTCACCAATCCGATGGTCGTGCGCATCGCCGGGCTCGGCTACCAGAAGGGTTTCGGCGGGCACTTCCACAACGACAACAGCTTCGCGGTGCTGCGCGATATCCCCGGGCTGATCCTGTGTTGCCCGTCGAACGGCGCCGATGCCGCGAAACTGCTGCGCGAATGCGTGCGGCTCGCGCGCGAGGAACAGCGGCTGGTGGTGTTCCTTGAGCCGATCGCGCTCTACCCGATGCGTGACCTGCACGAGGCGGGCGACGGGCTGTGGCTGCGGCATTATCCGGACCCGTCCGAACGGATCGGGTTCGGTGAAGTCTCACGACATGGCGATGGCCGCGATTTGGCAATCGTCAGCTACGCCAATGGACTCCATCTGTCGCTACAGGCGCAGAAGCGGCTGGCGGACGAGGGCATCGCCGCGCGGGTGATCGATCTGCACTGGCTCAGCCCGCTGCCCGAAGCGGCGCTGCTCGATGCCATCGGCGACGCATCTCGCGTGCTGGTGGTCGACGAAACGCGCCGCACTGGCGGGCTGGCCGAAGCGCTGGTCACGCTGCTCACCGAACGCGCGGACAAGCCCGTCGCGCGCCACACCGCCGAAGACAGCTTCATCCCCACCGGGCCGGCCTATGCAGCGACCATGCCGGGTGTGGAGAGCATTCTCGCCGCCGCGCGCGAACTGGCGGGGGTTGAGGCATGAAGACCGCGGTCGTCATCTGCCCCGGTCGGGGAACCTACAACAAGGATGAGCTCGGCTATCTGGCACGCCATTTCCCCGATCCCGCGCTCCTCGCCGGGTTCGACGCGCAGCGTATCGGCATGGGGCAGGAAAGCCTCTCGGCGCTCGACGGGGCCGAGCGGTTCAGCCTGGCCAAACACACCCGCGGTGACAACGCCTCGGGCCTGATCTACGCCGCGACGCTCGGCGATTTCCTCGCCATCGACCGTGAGCGGATCGAGATCGTCGCGGTCACCGGCAATTCGATGGGCTGGTATTCGGCGCTCGCCTGTGCCGGGGCGGTGACGCCGACCGACGGCTTCTCCATCGCCAACACCATGGGCACGCTGATGCAGGAAGCGCTGATCGGCGGGCAGCTGGTCTATCCCTTCCTTGAAGGCGACTGGATGCCCGATCCGGCGCGCAAGGCGGCGCTGCTCGCACTGGTGGCAGAGATCGACGCGCGTGCCGACCATACGCTCGGCCTGTCGATCGACCTCGGCGGGATGCTGGTTCTGGCGGGCAACGAGGCCGGGCTCAAGGCGTTCGAGAGCGCCGCAGAACCCATCGACGGGCGCTTCCCTATGCGGCTCGGCAATCACGCGGCGTTCCA
>JBGSPZ010000051.1:0-3400 GCA_041738375.1 Parerythrobacter sp.
AGTACACGTCTGTGGTGGGGAGGGGGACTGTCAGGCACCAGCGAGCGGCTGCGCGGCACCTTCGAGCTGGCGATCGAGCGCGTCTAGCCCGTCGACCATCTGCTCGCGCGTCATCTCGCGCCGGTTGTTCGACAGCGAGCGCGGCAGGACCGAATAGACCACGATCCCGTAGATGCCCGACAATATCACCAGCATCATCAGCGCCCAGGCCAGCGTGTGCACGTTCCACCCCAGCTGGAAGCCGGTGTGCCAGGTCCCGATCACGATCAGCGCCAGCCCGAGATAGACATGCGCACTGGTCCAGCCCTTGAGGCTGAAATATTTCTCGCTCATCTTGCGCTTGCGCACCCCGAGCAGCGACAGCCACAGGATCAGCAGCAGCCCGATAGTGCCGAGCGTATAGCCGTACCAGGTGCCGCCGTTGTGGCGCGGTTCGACATCGACCAGGAAATAGCTGACCACCACCGTCAGCATCAGTACCGTCGCGATCTTGAGCCAGCGGAAACCCCGGTGCGCGAGGAAGCTCTCGTGATCGGTGTCGCGGCGTCGATCGTGGAATGCGAAATTGGCTTTGGGCAGGCTGGCCATCAGTCGGCGTCCTCCTGCACCAGCTTGGTGAAAGTCAGGAATTTCTCCGGCGCGACGCGGATCGCGGCACCCGTGGGGCAAGCGCGGACGCAGGCGGGGCCGCCTTCGATGCCCGAGCACATGTCGCACTTGATCGCTAGCTTGGCCTGCTCGACGCCCGCCTCCTCGGCCTTCTTCTTGCGCCATTTGTACGGCGCTTCGCCCGGTCCGGGGCCGCGCCCGAACAGCAGCCAGCTGAGCAGCGAAGGCTTGGGCGGGGGCTTGGCATCGAGCCGGATCACCCCATAGGGGCAGTTGCGCTGGCAGTTGCCGCAGCCGATGCATTTCTCGTCGATGAAGACCTCGCCGTCGGCCCCGCGCTTGATCGCGTTGGGCGGGCAGTCGGCCATGCAATGCGGGTGCTCACAGTGGCGGCAGGAGGTCGGAACGTGGAGGTGGGCGTAGGTCGTGCCCACTTCGCGGTCGAGCCGGCTCAGCCCCTCATGGCTGTCGGCGCAGGCCTTCTCGCAATTGTCGCAGACGACGCACAGCGTCTCGTCGATCAGCAGCACATCGGTCGCTTCGCCGATGCCGTTGTCGATCAGGAATTGCGCGGTCTTGGAATAGAGGTCCACCGCGCCGCCGAAGCTGTGCTTCTGGCTTTCGATGAAGCTGTTGATCTCGCGCCGCGATTTCATGTCGCGCCGCGCGCGTTCGAGCAGCTTGGGATGTTTGTCCAGCACCTGCTTGAACGCATCGCCGTTGATCTTGATCACTTCGGACTTGATCGCCGCCTTGACCGTTGCGGTGCGTTTGCCGCCATCGAGCAACGCCATTTCGCCGACATAGGACCCGGCGGGGAGGTAGGACAGGAACACCGGCTTGCCGCCGATATCCTTCTCGACGATCATCGATCCGACCCGGACGACGTAGATATCGTTGCCCTCGTCGCCTTCCTTCAGGATTGCCTCTCCGGCCGGCACGCGGACGATTTCCGAGGTGTCCACCACCTCGCGGATATCGTCCGACTTGAGGCCCGAGCCGAACATCTGGAGCAGCTGGCGCTCGGTCGAGATGCGCTCGATCGCCTTCTTGGCGGTGGGCACCTGCGACTGCAGCTTGAGCGCGGCCAAGCGCGAGATTTCGACCACCACGGTGTCTTCCGCCGCGCGGATCGTCGCGCCGCGGCGGCGGCCCGAGATCAGCCCGACCTCGCCGAAGATCGATCCGCATTCGATCGGGATGGTGATCGACGCGTCTTCCGGATTGACCTCCACAGCGACCGAGCCGCTGGCGATGCCGAACAGCGAGTTGCCCGGCGCGTTGCGCTCGAAAATCACCTCGCCCTGGCGGAAGAACTTCGCTTCGGATTCGAGCATGAATTCGCGCATCTGCAGCGGGTTCATCCCGTTGAGGATCGACACGTTTGCGCGCAGGAATTCGAGCCAGTCCTCGGTGCTGCGGCCCCCCGGCAGGTCCTTGAACTTGGCGACCATGATCGGTTCGTCGGCCGGCTTCAGCTCGGTGTTGCCGTTGATGAACTCGATGACGTCGTAGCCCTGGTTCATGCAGTGCTTGATCAGCGGATAGCCCGCCAGCGCGCCGATCACGAAGATTCCCGGGGTGGTCGATTCGAACACTGGCGAGAGCTTGGGGAAGGCGTTGCGGTCCTCGCTGGCGAATTCGATCCCGCATTCCTCGACGAACATGCGCGGCGGGGCGGAACCGATGCGGGCGATGATCCGGTCGCAGGGGATGCGGATCTCGCCGTCGCGGGTGGTCAGGGTGATGAAGCCGGGTTCGATTTCCTTGGTTTCGCTCTCCAGCCGGATCATGAGCTTGCCGGAATCGTGATCGGCCTGAAGCGCCTTGACGTTGGCGTCCTTGGCAGTGGGGAAATCGGTGCTGCGATTGAGGATCGACACGGTGTTGCGCTGCGCCGGGTCCTCGGCGAGGCCGCGCGCATTCTCGATCCCGGCGTCACCGGTGCCGACGATCACGATGTGCTCATCGACATATTCGGTCGGATCGTCGAGCTGGTATTGCACATGCGGCAGGTCGGCTCCGGGGCAGCGCATCCGGTTGGGATTGCCCTGCGTGCCGATGGCGAGCACGACATTCTCGGCCATCACCTTCTCGCCATTGGTCAGCTCGATCTCATAGGGCGGCTGGTGGCGCTGGATTTCCTTGGTCGTCTTGCTGCCGTCGCGCCCGCGCATCACGATGGTGTGGACGCTGCCGGGGATCGCGGGGCCGGTGCCCCTGATCGCCTTGGCTTCGGCATGGTATTTGACGTTGACCTTGTATTCGGCGGTCTGCTCGTCCCACTTGCCGAGGATCACCTCGCGCTTGCCCGCGTCAAAATCGCAGTCCGACCGCAGCACCAGATTGCTGGGCGTCGCCATGACGTGCTTGCCCTTCTGGTATTTGTAGATCGTGTCGGAGAGGTGGTCGGTCTTTTCGAGCAGCACGTGGCTCAGGCCCAGCGCAGCCGCCCGGGCAGCGGCGCTGAGGCCGGCCGGTCCCGATCCGATAATGGCTACGCGATACGTCTCCGGCATCAGTCCCCCCGAGGTGATCCCGCGACCCTATGTTCTGTTGTCGAATCATCATAGGCAATATGCGTCAAACCTCCAGAGGCAATTGCCGCAAACGCCCATGGTTGTTAGCAATCAGGCATGGAAGAACTCAAAACGGATTCGCCGCCCGCTGCCGATGCCAAGGAAAAGGGCGTTTCGCGCGGCGGCCTGGCGCTGCTCGGGGTCGGTGCCGCGCTATTGGCCGGGGTGGTCGGCTGGAACGCGCTCAAGGACGGCGGGGAAGAGCCTGCGCC
>JBGSPZ010000053.1:0-2400 GCA_041738375.1 Parerythrobacter sp.
GACTGCTGTGCGGGACGAGAAGGTCAAGGTGCTGCGGTCCCTGCGCAAGGTGGCGGCGGGCGAGACGGTCACCGGCCAGTACCGCGCGGGCGCGATCAAGGGCGAGGCTGTGCCCGGCTACGACGACGAGCTGGGCAAGGACAGCGACACCGAGACCTTCGTCGCGATCAAGGCGCATGTCGACAACTGGCGGTGGAAGGGCGTTCCGTTCTATCTGCGCACCGGCAAGCGCCTGCCGCAGCGGGTGACCGAGATCGTCGTCCAGTTCCGCTGCGTGCCGCATTCGATCTTCGCCGGAAAAGGCGCGACCATGCAGCCGAACACACTGGTGATCGGCATCCAGCCGGAAGAAAACATCACCCTGTCGCTGATGGCCAAGGTGCCGGGGCTCGACCGCGAAGGTATCCGCCTGCGGCAGGTGCCGCTCAACATCGCCATGCCCGATGTTTTCAGCGGCGCAGTGCGGCGGATCGCCTACGAGCGGCTGCTGCTCGACCTGATCGAAGGCGACCAGACGCTGTTCGTCCGCCGCGACGAGGTGGAAGCGCAATGGGAGTGGATCGACGCGATCCGCGGGCTGTGGGATGCGGAAGAGCTCAAGCCCAAGACCTACACCGCCGGAAGCTGGGGCCCGAGCGCGGCCATTGCCCTGGCCGAGCGTGACGGGGTGACCTGGCATGAGTAGGGTATTGGATCACGCGGAGACGCGGAGACGCGGAGAAGACAGGTTTTCGCGCTCACAGAGGCACAGAGGCGCAGAGAGGTCGTACGAAGCCTTCTACCCGTCATCCCCGCGAACGCGGGTATCCAGCTCCTGCAACCCGAAGATAGCTCCCCGCTTTCGCGGGGGTGACGAGAGTTGGTGCAAACCACACTCCTCTTTGTCTCTGTGCCTCTGTGAGCGCCCGAATTTTCGTGCCGAGAGGACCGCATGACCCTCCACAACACCATCCACCGCGTCACACAGCGCGTGATCGAAAAATCGCACGACAGCCGCGCGCGCTATCTCGACCTCATCGCGCGTGAGGCGGACAATCAGCCCGACCGGTCGCAGGTCTCCTGCTCCAATCTTGCGCATGCCTATGCCGGGGCGCTGGAGGACCAGGCGGCGCTCAAGGCGCATCGCGGGCCCAATATCGGCATCGTCACCAGCTACAACGACATGCTGAGCGCGCATCAGCCCTATGGCCGCTACCCAGAGCGACTGAAGATCTACGCCCGCGAAATCGGCGCCACCGCGCAGGTCGCAGGTGCCACGCCCGCAATGTGCGACGGGGTGACGCAGGGCGAGACGGGGATGGAACTGAGCCTGTTCAGCCGCGACGTGATCGCGCTGTCGACCGGGGTCGCGCTCAGCCATGCGATGTACGACGGCGCGCTGATGCTCGGCATTTGCGACAAAATCGTGCCCGGTCTGGTGATCGGTGCGCTGCGCTTCGGCCATTTGCCCGCGATTTTCGTGCCGAGCGGCCCGATGCCGAGCGGGATTTCGAACAAGGAAAAGGTCCGCGTCCGCCAGCTCTATGCCGAGGGAAAGGCGACGCGCGCAGAACTGCTCGAAAGCGAACTGGGCAGTTACCACTCGCCGGGCACCTGCACCTTCTACGGCCCCGCCAATTCCAACCAGATGATGATGGAAATGATGGGGCTGCACATCCCCGGTGCGGCCTTCATTCAGCCGGGTACCCGGTTGCGGCAGGCGCTCGACCGCGAGGCGGTTCACCGGGTTGCGGCGATCGGGCGCGGCGGCAACGACTATCGCCCATTGGGCAAATGCGTCGACGAGAAGGCGATCGTCAACGCTGCGATCGGCCTGCTCGCGACCGGCGGTTCGACCAATCACGCGATCCACATCCCGGCGATGGCGCGCGCGGCGGGCATCGCGTTCGACTGGACCGATCTTGCCGAACTGTCGAGCGCGGTGCCGCTGGTCGCCAATGTCTATCCCAACGGCGCGGGCGACGTGAACCACTTCCACGACGCGGGCGGGATGGGCTTCGTGATCGGCACGCTGCTGGAAGAGGGGCTGTGCCACCGCGATGTTCTGACCGTCGGCACCAGCGACCTGTCGGCCTATGCGCAGGAGCCGGGGCTGGATGGCGACGCACTGACGTGGCGCGCCGTCGGCGAAAGCGGCGATGAAACCATGCTGCGCCCCGCGAGCGATCCGTTCCAGCCCGACGGCGGGATGAAGCTCGTCACCGGCAATCTTGGCCGCGCCTGCTTCAAATCCTCCGCCGTTGCGCGCGACCGCTGGACCGTCGAGGCACCCTGCCGGGTGTTCGATACCCAGCATGCGGTGGCCGAGGCGTTCAAGGCGGGCGAGCTCGACCGCGACGTGGTGGTGGTGGTGGTCCGCTTCCAGGGGCCGCGCGCCAACGGCATGCCCGAACTGCACAA
>JBGSPZ010000058.1:0-26278 GCA_041738375.1 Parerythrobacter sp.
CCCTGCTGCGCCAGCGCGTCCCTGCCTGCCTCGTGCTCTCGATCGCCGAATTGCCGGCCGCACAGCCGGTCGAGGTGCTCGGCGTGATCGGCGCGGCACCGATACAAGCTTTGCCCGAACCGGAGGTCCTCGCCGCATGAAGCACGAGCACGCGCAATTTTCCGCCGCCACCGCCTATCGCACGCACGACGTGGTGGGGGACAGGGTTCGGCGCTTCACCCCAATGGTGCGCAAGGCCGCCTGGCACATCCACGGCGCGGGGCGCGACGGGATGGAAGTCGAGGACCTCATGCAGGCCGGATACCTGGCTCTGACCGAATGCGCGCGAAATCATGCCGGGCCATCCGAGGACGGCTTTGCCGCATATGCCAAGATCCGCGTGCGCGGTGCCATGTTCGACCTCATCCGCAAGCAGATGTCGTGCAGTCGCAATGCGGCGAAACGCCGGAAGCAGGCTGAACGGCTGGCGAGCGAGTCTTACCAGCGGGAGGGTCGCGATCCGGCAGGTGCGGAACTCGCCCGGGCAATGGGAATCCCGTTGGCTGAACTCGATGACCTCCTGTCTGACAATGTCCGGCTTAAGTCGATCGACGAATGCTACGACGAATGCAGCGCGGCGTTTGCCTCCGACCTGCCCGATCCGTTCGCCGTTTTGAGCGAACTGGGGGAGAATCGCCGGTTGGGACAAGCGATGGAACAATTGCCCGAGCGCCTGCAACTGGTCCTCCAGCTCTATTTCGTCGAGGAGATGAACCTCACGGAAATTGCCGCCGTGCTGGGCGTCAGCATTCCGCGGGTCCACCAGCTGAAAGCGCAAGCATTGTTGAAATTGCGCGACCTTATGGCGGATGGCGATGACTGATCTCCTGCCGCTCGGCCAGGTAAACGCCGATCTAGGTGATCGGACCTATCGACCGAACCGGGGCACCTGCCGTTCTAGCCAACATGATTAACGCAGCAAAACCCGAACCAAACCCGCCTCACACCGGTCTGCTCGGCTGGCTCGGCCTCGGCCGAGCCGGAGCAGCGCCAGTCCAGCCGACCGGGGATGTTCCCGTCGGCGCGCGACAGGCGATCCTCGCCCGCATTGGCGCCTTCCTGGCCGAATACGATCTGGAAGTGACGCCTGCCAACCTCGCGGTCGCCCATGGCGTGGTATCGGGCCTCAATCCCCGCCTTGAGCGGCGGATCCGGCGGATGGAAGAGACGGGACAGCGCATTTCGCAGGAGTGGCTGCGACAGGCCGTTGCAGGGCATGGTGCCGACGACCGGTCGATCGATCTCCTGGCGCAGCGGCTCGAAAAGGGGATCGACGATTTCTCCCGCAGCACGGTCAAAGTCCGCAGCACGACGCAATGTTACGGCGATGCGCTGGAATCCCATATGGGCCAGCTCAACGCCCGGCCTGACCCGGGCAAAGTCATAACCGATCTCGCAGCCTTTGCCGGTGTCATGCTCGAACGCACCCGCAAGGCCGAAGCGAGCCTGCAAGAGAGCGAGGAGGAGGCCGCTGCCTTACGCAAGAACCTCGAATTGGCACGCCGCGATGCCGACTACGATTTCCTCACCGGACTGCCAAACCGCCGCGCTTTCGAATCGAGGCTGGAAGAAGAGATTGCTGCTGCACGAGAGGCGAACGAGCCACTGTGCGTGGCGTTCTGCGATATCGACCATTTCAAGCGGGTCAACGACACGCACGGCCACGAGGCGGGGGACCGGATCATCTGTGTGGTCGGCAAGACCTTGTCTGACATTTCGGGCGAGCGGTGCCATGTCGCGCGCCATGGCGGGGAGGAGTTTGTCGTGCTGCTGCGCGGTCTCGCGCTGGAAGACGCTCGCGACCTGCTCGACGGCCAGCGCAGAGAGCTCTCCGAACGCAAACTGGTCAACCGCCGTACCGAGCAAGCCTTCGGCAAGATCACGTTCTCCTGCGGCGTCGCGGATGTATTCGCCTATTGCGATGCCTGCGATGCGCTCGCCGCAGCGGACGAGGCGCTTTACCAGGCGAAAGAACTCGGCAGGAACCAGATCCGTGCGGCTGCCCCTGGACCATGACATGCTGCCGAGAATTGGGTTCTCAGCCAGCCAGGTGATCGACGATTTGACGCAAGAGCGGACAACCTGCGCCGATGTCTGACCTGCAGCACATCACGAGCACCCGTTCCTAGTCACGGTGATTGTCACGCTAATGGTGCCGCTTACAGGATTCGAACCTGTGACCCCATCATTACGAATGATGTGCTCTACCAACTGAGCTAAAGCGGCACGCTCGCCGTGGGCGAGGGTGGAGGCCCGAGCCGGAATCGAACCGGCGTGCAAGGATTTGCAGTCCTCTGCGTAACCACTCCGCCATCGGGCCTCGTCCCGCCGTTTTCGCGGGAAGCGGCGCTCTAGCGGGTCGGGGGCGGCAAGGCAATCGCTTCCTTGCCGCCTTCCGTAACGGCAATCTGGTCAAGCGCGCCGAGCCATGTATGGGGAGTTTATGAGCGCTGGACGACTGATCGCACCGATCGATGGCACACCGGGCACGACAACCCTGCCCGAGGCGGAGAACTGGATGCAGGGGCGCACGCTGTACGGCGGTGCGTCGGCGCTGGTCGCCTATACCGCTGCCATCCGCGCCTTTCCCGAGTTGCCCCCTTTGCGTGCGGCCCAGGTGGGCTTTGTCGCGCCGGTTGGGGCCGAGGTCGAGCTGAGCGCAGAGATCGTCCGGCAGGGACGGAACGTGGCGCAGGTGCGGAGCGAGATCCGGTCGGGCGGCACCGTCGCGCTGACCGCCTTCTGGCTGTTCGGCACCGGACGCGATGCCAACGCTGTCCATCCCGCGCCGCAAGCCGAGGATTGGCATGGCCCACCCGACGGTGAAGAGTCGCTCTCGCTCGACAAGGCACCGTCCTTCCTCGGCAAGAATTTCGAACTGCGCCGGGCGCAAGACGTGCGGGGCAAGGGCAAGCCAATCGTCCGCCGCTGGATGCGGCTGAAGGAACCGAGCGGCCTCGATCCAGTGTCCGAGCTGATCCTGCTCGGCGATACGCTCCCGCCGGGGGCGATGCGCGCGATGCGCCGGCAAGGTCCGATCAGTTCGATCAACTGGTCGTTCAACCTGCTCGACCCGGCTCCCGCGACCTCCGACGGTTGGTGGCTCGCCGAGACGGCCAGCGAATGGGCCGATCTCGGCTATTCGAGCGAGCGGCTGCGGCTGTGGAATTCGGAAGGCAGGCAAATGCTCGCCGGGATGCAGTCGGTCGCGATTTTCGGTTAGAATCTGCTTCGTATCGCGGCGCCGGTGCCGCTTCCACCTAGGTCAGAAACTCCAGCTCAGACGTCTTCGAATTCGGGCTTGCGCTGTGCCATGCCCGCCATCACCGCTTCGATCTGGTTCTTCGTTCGCATGATCGCATGCTGTTCGAGGCTTTCTTCCATCAGCAATTCATCGGCCGTGCGGTCCATCATGTGATTGGATAGCCGCTTGGCCCCGCGGATGGCGTGCGGATTGCGATTGGCGATCTCCGACGCGATGGCGGTTGCGCGGGCGAGCGGATCTTCGTCGACGAAGGTCGCAAGGCCGTATTCCTTCGCTTCCACGCCCGAAAAAATGCGATTGGTGTAGGTAAGCTCGCGCAGCACATCGTCGCGCACCAGCCCGCGCCACAGCGCATAGCCGCCCATGTCGGGCACCAGCCCCCATTTGAGTTCCATGATCGCCATGCGGGCTTCGGGGTGGACGATGCGGATATCCGCGCCGCTGGCAATCTGCAGGCCACCGCCGAAGCAGACCCCGTGAACCGCCGCGATCACCGGCACCGGCAGCTTGCGCCACTGCATCGCTGCCTGCTGGGCCCTGTTCGCATTGCCATAGGTCCGCTCGGTCAGCGGCGGTTCGTCTTCTTTCGGCTCGCGGCCGAAGCTCGCGGTGTCGAGTCCCGCGCAGAACGACCTTCCTTCGCCCGACAGGACAACAGCGCGCAGGCCCTTCATGTCGTGCAAGGCGCTTCCGGCGCGGATGATCCACTCGAACATCTCGGGGTCGAGCGCGTTCATCTTGTCTCCGCGCACGAGGCGCACCTGCGCTACGCCGTCGGCACCCAGTTCGATCGACACCCGCCCGTTATTCGCAAAATCCATTCCGTCACCCGTCACATGCTAGCGTGCCATGGTTGCCGATAGCCACCCGGCTGTCCAGCGATTCGGCATCAGCCGGGGGCAACCGCATGGGCATCGCCGGCGAGCAACAAGCGCGGTATCTGGGGGTCGGTTGCGACCTGCCGATCGCTGCGCGAGATCAATCGAAGTGACCGGCCGCGCGCATGCTGAAGAGCTTCGACCGGGTGACGATGAGGTGGTCGAGCATCTCGATCTGGAGTTTGTCGGCCAGGCCGGAAAGTTCGCGGGTCGCCTCTTCGTCGGCCGGGCTGGGGCTGCAGATGCCTGACGGGTGATTGTGGGCAAGCAATATGCCTTCCGCGCCGACCGTGAAGGCGCGGCGGAAAAGGTTGGCGGCCGTTAGCCTTACGGTATCAGGCCCGCCGATACCCATTTCCTCGTCGAGCAGGTAGATACGCCCCGGCCCGCTGAATATGACCAGCAATCTTTCTTCGTGGCAGAAGCCGATGCGATCGCGGATATAGTGGGCCAGCGCCGGGTCGGAGACGTCAACCTGCCGGCTGACCATATCCTCGCGCGTTGCTGCATCGATCAGGTCGCGGGCTGCAAGAAGCAGCTCGCACGATTTGGCAAACGGTCCGGCAGCGGCGAGCAACCGATCTTTGGGCGCATCAAGCGCTCGCTTCAGGCTTCCGAACTGTGTCCGCAAGCGGGCCGCTAGCTGGTCGGCGGAATCGCCCGCGAACGGGGCGAGGAGCTGCGCCATGACCTGTAGTTGCCGTGGCGCTGCACCCGCTGATGGTGGAGCCATATACCGAGCCCCAGCGTAATGATCTGCAAATAGGACGGACCCACGTACATCATCACATAGGCGATCGGAGAAATCTGGTTCGCCAGTTCCCTCGCGAAATGCGCCATCAGGGCGATGATCTGGAAGCCTGCTATCCATAGCGTGTACATCCGGTTTGCACGAAGCGCGACGGTAACCAGGACCACGGTCACCACAACTTCGATCATGAACAGTCCTGGCTCGACTTCCTCGCGCAAAGGATTCCGGTCCAGAACCGCCAGATAGGCCAATGTGGACAGCTGCATCGCAAGCAGCGTTGCCGCCATCCACCGTTCGGGCCCTTTACCGAACCGCCAAGCGCCGACCACCAACAGAAAAATTGCGATGAGGTACAGGTCCGCGCGATGACCGTTCAAGAATTCGAGAAAGGTCAGTCAAAACCTCCTAGGCAAATTGATGCGCTGGCACTTCAAGATCGGGGTTGATCGCCGTAGCCGGAACAACCGTGACATCGCCGGCATCGCCGCCAGCATATTCGACCGCTATCTTGCTCAATTCGTCGTGCACACGCAACAGATTGGTGGAAATGGTCAGCGCCTGCTGTTCGGCGTGAGTCAATCGCATGATCGCGCGCTGTCCAACGTGGACGGGCACTTCCGGGTTCTGCCGTGCCGAAATCATCGCAGCCTTCAGCTTGGAGAAAGCGATCATCGCTTCATCGGACACCGCTTCGGCTTCGCGCATCAGCTTACGGATGTTGAGGGCTTCTTCACGATACTTTACCATTTCGAACGGACCTTCCTGATCTTGCAGGCTGTCCGGTCGAATCGATCAGCCAGACCCTGCACCTTGTCCCATTGCGGAAAGCTCGCCACGACCGTCCATCGCTGTACTCAGGCTCAAAGAGGCCGTGATGACCAGAACTACCAGGGCAATGGTGCCGAAGGCGATCCCGATCATCACGGCAAGCCGGTACAGGACAGCGTTTTCGCCATCGAGCGCCGCTGGGACGACCACCGGCTCCCGGGATCCAGACCAAGGCACATCGATGAGGACGTGATGCGCATCGGAAAGGACGATCTCGCCAGGGTCGACCCGGGATTGCTTCTGGTCGGCATCCGCCTCGCCAGGCAGCTGAGAATTTGTGTATGCAGGAATTCTGTAGGGGGCCTCTTCGGCCATTTGCCCGGTGTAGCCGGCTTCTGCGCGGTAGAGTTCCACGAGCTCAGGAAGGCTCCCGACACCGTAGACTTCCTTCAGCGACTTGATGTGCTGGTTTACGCGACTCTCGGACACACCGAGGTCGGCCGCGATCACCTTGATCGGCTGCCTGCGGTCGATCGCTTCGAGCACCGCACGCTGTCGTTCGGTCAGCCTTCGGGAAGCCACCGCTGTCATCGTATGCCTCCTGTTACAGCCCGTCGTTTCTAAACCATGCGCCCTGCTTAGGCAAACAGCGGCGAAACCAGTGGGTTGCTGGTGCGAATCAGGCCGCGGAGCTGTTGATTCCCAAAGAAGCGAAGTAGCGCTTGATATTGCGCGCCGCCTGCCGGAGCCTTTGTTCGTTTTCGACCATGGCAATCCGCACGAATCCTTCGCCCTCTTCACCGTAACCCACCCCGGGTGCCACCGCGACATCCGCATGGATGAGGAGTTGCTTCGAAAATTCGAGGCTGCCCATATCCTTCAGGAGCGGCGGCAAGGGGGCCCAGGCGAACATACTGGCAGGCGGCGGCGGAATCTCCCAGCCCGCCCGGCCGAACGACTCAACCATCACGTCACGCCGCCGGTGATACATCTGACGGTTGGTTTCCACTATGTCCTGCGGCCCGTTGAGCGCCGCACAGGCGGCAGCCTGGATCGGTGTGAAAGCACCGTAATCGAGGTAGGATTTTACCCGGCTCATTGCAGCTATCAATTCGCGGTTTCCCACCGCGAAGCCCATCCGCC
This sequence comes from Parerythrobacter sp., assembly GCA_041738375.1. GTDB lineage: Bacteria > Pseudomonadota > Alphaproteobacteria > Sphingomonadales > Sphingomonadaceae > Parerythrobacter_A. The sequence goes on from JBGSPZ010000058.1 coordinate 6,845, forward strand.
AGCCGGCCATCGAGTAGGTCTTCGACATCGAAGTGAACTCGACCGCAACGTCTTTCGCACCCTTGACCTGCATGATCGAGGGAGTCGGATTGCCGTCGTAATAGAGCTCCGAGTAGGCGAGATCGGACAGCACCCAAACCTGGTTCTCCTTCGCCCAGGCCACCAATCGTTCGTAAAAGGCGAGGTCAACCACCTCGGCGGTCGGGTTGGACGGGTAGTTAACCACCAGCACGCTCGGGCGCGGGACAGTGAAGTTCATCGCCCTATCGAGGCTATGGAAATAGTTTTCGTCCGGCGTGGTCGGCACGCTGCGGATCGTCGCGCCGGCGATGATGAAGCCGAAGGTGTGGATCGGATAGGACGGGTTGGGTGCAAGCACGACATCGCCGGGTGCGGTTATCGCCGTCGCCAGGCTGGCCAGCCCTTCCTTCGAGCCCATGGTCACCACCACTTCATTCTCGGGGTCGAGCTCGACCCCGAACCGGCGGGCGTAGTAATTGGCCTGTGCGCGGCGGAGCCCAGGGATGCCTTTCGATTGCGAATAGCCATGCGAATCGGGCTTCATCGCCACTTCGCACAGCTTGTCGATCACATGCTGCGGCGGCGGATTGTCCGGGTTGCCCATCCCAAGGTCGATGATGTCCTTGCCCGCGCGCCGCGCCGCGTGCCGCATCGAATTGACTTCGGCGATCACATAGGGCGGCAGCCGCTTCATGCGGTAGAAATCGGTATTCATCGGACCGGAACATTCCTCCTTCGGCGCCTCCAGACAGGCGCGCATACGAATCCTAAGCGATTCACCATCGCGGTGGAAAGCGCTTTTCGCTAATGCACAACCAATAGCAGCTAACGGAGCGCAGCCATGGCCGACCGGCAAGACCCCTTCGCAGCGTTCTTCGATATGCAGGGCGAAGCGATGCGCGAGATGTTTGCGCAGTTTTCTCCCGCATCAGGTGCTGCTCAAGGCCTTCCTGACATGGCGCAATGGACCGATGCGGGGGCCCAGATGCAGCGAATGTGGGCTGAATTCATGGCGGACAAGCTGGGATCGGCTTCGGCCAACCCACTCGATCCGGCACAATGGATGCTGATGACGCAGGGCTGGGCGCGCAGCGCGCCGATGAATTTCGAACCTGCGGCCAAGCTGATGTCCGAGAGCGTCGAGCTGTGGCAAGGCGTGCTCGGCACGATGATGGGGCATGTCGCGGGCAACCAGCCCGCTGTGACGGAGTTGCCGCGCAAGGACCGGCGCTTCAGCGATCCAGCGTGGCAACAGCATCCGGCCTATGCGCTGCTCCACCAGGCCTATCTGATGCTGGCGGACTATTTCATGCGTGCGGCGAAGGAGGTCGATGGCGTCCCGGACGACAAGAAGGCCCAGCTCAGATTCGCGACCCAGGCGCTGGTCGAAGCGATGAGCCCGGACAATTTCATCGCCACCAACCCTGTCGTCCTCAAGCGCACGATCGAAACCGGCGGTCAGAACCTGGTCAAGGGGCTGCAACACCTGATCAACGACCTCAAACGGGGTCAGTTGACCCATACCGATGCCGATGCCTTCACTCTGGGGGAGAATCTCGCGGCGACGCCGGGGAAAGTGGTGTACGAAACGCCGCTCTACCAATTGATCCAGTACAGCCCGTCGACCGACGAGGTCTACGAAGTTCCGCTGGTGATCTTCCCGCCGTGGATCAACCGTTTCTACATTCTCGACCTGACGCCGAAGAAGAGCTTCATCAAATGGGCGGTGGATCAGGGGATCACCGTGTTCGTGGTGAGCTGGAAGTCAGCCGATGCGAGCATGCGTGACGTGGTGTGGGACGACTACATCCGCAGCCAAATCGAGGCGATCGACCATGTCCGCGCGCGGCTGGGAGTGCCACATGTCCACACCATCGGCTATTGTGTTGCCGGGACCACGCTCGCTGCGACGCTGGCAGTGCTGGCGCGGCGCGGCGAAGCGGAGAAAGTCAGGAGCGCGACATTCTTTACCGCCCAGGTCGATTTCGAGCGGGCAGGCGAACTGCTCCAGTTCATCGACGATGCCCAGCTCGACATGATCGCCAAGCTTACGCCCGACGGCTATCTCGACGGGCGCTATCTCGCGGCGACCTTCAATTCGCTGCGCGGCAAGGATCTGATCTGGAACTACGTGGTCAACAACTACTTGCTGGGCGAGGATTACCCCGCTTTCGACCTGCTGCACTGGAACGGCGATGTGACCAACCTGCCGGCCAAATGGCACGGCGATTACCTGCGCGATCTGTACCGCGACAACAAGCTGGTCCGGCCCGACGCGCTGAGCGCCGATGGCACCCCGATAGATCTGACCCTGGTCGAAACCCCGAGCTACGTGCAGGCGGGCCGCGAAGACCATATTGCACCGGCAGAAAGCGTGTGGCGGATCACCGAACACTTCAAGGGCGACATGACCTTCCTGCTCGCCGGGTCGGGTCATATTGCCGGGGTGGTGAACCCGCCCGAGGCGCACAAGTACCAGTACTGGACCGGGGATAGCGGTGCGGCATCGCTCAAGGAATTTGTCGCCGGGGCGGAGGAGCATCCGGGAAGCTGGTGGCCGCATTGGCTGGCGTGGCTTGAACGGCAGGACAAGGCAAGGATCGCCGCCAAGGGCAAGCGGATTCCCGGCGCAAAAGGCGACACAGTGATCGAGGATGCGCCCGGAAGATACGTCAAAACACGTTGAACAACAGCGATTTGACGGTTTATTGTGCACTGCACAAAAAACCCTTGACTTCGCGGCCGCAATATCTATTTTGTGCAGTGCAACAAGGCGGGTTTCCCCGCGCAATGTACAGGATTGAATATCATGGCCAGCAAGCCCGAAAGCAAGATCGATGCCGCTGCCGAGAAGGCCTATGCCGAAGCAGCCGCCAAGAAGGCAGTTGCCGCCAAGGCAGAGCCCAAGGCTGACGTAGCAGTCGAAAAGGCCGCAGAAACCGTCGAAGTTCCTGCAGCTCCTGCTCCGGTCGCCAAGGAAGCTGCGCCGGCCAAGAAGCCGGCCGCCAAGAAGATTGCTGCGCCGAAGAAGGCCGTAGCCAAGAAAGCAGCGCCGAAGAAGGCAGCCGCCCCCAAGAAAGTCGTCGCAAAGAAAGCACCGGCCAAGAAGGCCGCCGCTCCCAAAATCAAGATTGCTGCCAAGGCAGTGTCCAAGACCCCCGCAAAGGAAACCATCATGACCAAAGCCAAGACCCAGACCGCCGACATGACCGCCAAGCTCAAGGAAGGCCTCGCCGACCTGCAGACCCGCGCCAAGACCCTCTATGGCAAGGGCAGCGAACTCGCGACCGACATGGGCGAATTCACCAAGGGTAACGCCGAAGCCGTTGTCGAATCGGCCAAGATCTATGCTGCCGGCGTGCAGGAAATCGCCAAGTCGCAGTTCGAAGATGTGAAGTCGGCTGCCGAAGTCGTCACTGCCGACCTGAAGGAAATGGCCGCTGTGAAGTCGCCGACCGAATTCGTCCAGCTGCAGGGCAAGCTCGTGAGCCGCAACTTCGACGCGACCGTCGCGCAGTTCTCGAAGACCACCGAAGCGTGGGTCAAGCTCGCCAACGACACTTTCGCGCCGATTTCGAACCGTGTTTCGGTCGCGATGGAAAAGGTCCGCAAGGCGGCCTGAACCGATTGAGCATTTTCTGAGCCGGGTCTCTCCTCTCCCTTGAACCGGCCAGACTTGCCTGGGGCCGGACGGTTCGCCGTCCGGCCCTTTTTCTTGCTCGCAGCCCGGTTGCGCCGTGTCACCTTTGCCATTCGTCAACCGCTTCGCGGCAAACCGGCTCAACCGATCCCGCCGCCAGCACCACTTGCGCTGGCACGAACGCATACGATATTGGGCAGTCCATGCAGCCATTCCGTTCCATCGCGCAGTCAGAAGGCCTCGCCAGTTTGGTGAACGGTCCGGATTCGGATGGGCCGGGCGATGAGGGCGGCGACCAGGTCGGCATTGCGACCAAGACGCGAACCAAGCCCAAGAAACCCAGTCAGTACAAGGTTCTGCTGCTCAACGACGACTACACCCCGATGGAGTTCGTGGTGATCGTACTCAAGCGCTTCTTCCGCATGGATATGGAAGAGGCGACCCGCGTCATGTTGCACGTCCACCAGAAGGGCGTCGGGGTGTGCGGCATCTTTCCCTACGAAGTCGCCGAGACCAAGGTGAACCAGGTGATGGATTTCGCGCGCCAGAATCAGCATCCGCTGCAATGCACGCTTGAAAAGGCGTGATTGGCGGCTTCGTGGCCACTTCCGCTTAGGGCATGACCCCGCTGCATTTTCGCGCTAGGGCGCAGGGGTAACAGATGCCAAAGCGCGGACCCTTGCCCAAATTCATTCCTGCCATCGACCGGTATATCCTGCGGCTTGTATTGTTGCCGATGGCGGCCGTTTTCGCGATTGCGGCGACGCTGCTCCTGCTCGACAAGATGCGGCGGTTGTTCGATTTCGTCGCGGTCGAGGGCGGGCCTGTCGCAATCGTGTTCAAGATGCTCGGCGCGCTGATTCCCGAATATGCCAGCCTCGCCATTCCCCTCGGCCTGCTGCTCGGCATTCTGCTTGCCTTCCGGAAGCTTGCCACAACGAGCGAACTCGACGTGTTACGCGCAGTCGGTCTGGGATACGGCCGGCTGCTCAGGGTGCCCTATTTCATCACCGTCGTCCTGATGGCGGTGAACGTCGCACTGGTGTTCTACGTCCAGCCGATCAGCCGCTATTACTACGAACAGCTCGAATACGATTTGCGTTCAGGTGCGCTGGGCGCATCGATCAAGGTCGGCGAGTTCACCACTCTGGCGGACCGCATGGCATTGCGGATCGAACAGAGCGAGGACGAGGGGCGGCGGCTCAAGGGAATCTTCGCCCGGGTATCCGACGAGAAGGGGCAGGTCCTCTCGATTTCAGCGCGCGAAGGCAATTTTCTCGCCACGTCGGACAGCCCGGACACGATCATCCTGCGGTTGACCGACGGCACGATCGTGCAGGACTCCGGGGGCGACAAACAGACCCCGCGGGTGCTGAGCTTCACCCGGCACGACCTGCCGATCGACCTGCCCCGCGTGGAGGAGTTCCGCGCCCGCGGCGATGCCGAGCGGGAGTATATCCTGCCCGAATTGCTGCGGATCGGCTGGTCGTCCGACGAGAGCGAGCAGAAGCGCGATGCCAGCCAGGCGAGCTTCAATTTCCGGCTGGTCGAAGTGGTGATGATGCTGCTGCTGCCACTGCTGGCGGTGGCTCTGGCGATTCCGCCCAAGCGCTCGACCAGCTCGCTCGGGGTGTTCCTGTCGATCGTCATGGTGGTCGCCTATCACAAGGTGAACCAGTACGGAGAGGACATCGCCGCCCTCGGACGACTGGACCCGATTCTGGCCCTGTGGGGCCCGTTCATCCTATTTGCCGCGCTGATCCTGTGGATGTATTACCGGGTCGCCTTCATTCCCGGCGGACAGGCAATCGGTGCACTCGAGACGTGGTTTGCGAAGCTGACCAAGCGGTTGCGCAAGATGTTCGGCCGCAAGCGCCCTCTTCGCGAGCTGGCACCGGCGGAGTAGCGGGACATGCAGCTCGACTTCTTTCCCTCCCGCACGCTGACATTCTACATGGCGCGATTGTTCGTCGCCCGGATCATCGCAATGCTTGCGGTGCTGGTCGTGGTGTTGCTGGCGCTCGACCTGCTGGGCAAGACGGGTGAAATCCTCGCCGTGCCGGGCAATGGCCAGCGCGAAATCCTGACCTACGCCGGTTTGCGGGTGCCCGAGCTGATCGCCAGTTTCCTGCCCTATTCGGTGCTGCTGGCGACGCTGATCACGCTGGTCACGCTCAACCAGAACAGCGAAGTGGTGGCGATGAAGTCTGCCGGGCTTTCGGCGCACCAGGTGCTGGCACCCCTGCTGCTCACCGCGCTGGTGGTTTCGGTGCTGAGCTTCGCCTTCAACGAAGGTGTCGTCACCCGCGCGACCGCGACGCTCAAGGCGTGGGAGGGCAACGAGTTCGCCCAGGTGCCGTCCACGTCCGAAGAACGCAGCAATGTCTACCTGACCGACGGTTCCGACATTCTCGTCGCGCAGCGGCTGATCGGATCGGGCGCAGCGATACGGATGGAAGGCGTTACGTGGTACAAGCGTGATCCGCTCGGCATGCTGGCGGAGCAGGTCAAGGCCACCAGCGCGACATTTGCCGCCCCCGGCTGGAAGCTCGAAGCGGTCGAAGGCTTCGATGTCGCCACTGCCGAGACGCGCAAGGACAGCGAGCTTGTCGTGGCCAGCGGATTGACCATCGAGCAGATCGAACTGGATGGCATCGACGCCGACACACAATCCTTCTTCGCCCTGTCGGATTCGATCGAGGCGTATGAGGCTGCTGGGCGCAGGACGAGTGAACTGCGCGCCGCATGGTGGCACAAGATATCGGGGCCGCTCTCGGCATTCCTGATGCCCCTGCTCGGTTCGGTCGCCGCCTTCGGGCTCGCACGTTCGGGCGCGGTGTTCATTCGCGCGATCATCGGCATGGCGCTGGGATTTGCCTATTTCGTGGTCGACAACGCCGCGCTCGCGATGGGGAGCTTCGGCGGATACCCCCCGTTCCTTGCGGCCTGGGGGCCGTTCCTGCTGTTCCTGCTGATCGGCGAAACGGTGCTCATCCGGACAGAGGAATGATCACCGACTGGACGCTGCGGCTTGCGCGCGCGGACGATGCCGATGCGATGCATGCGGTAGAGGACGATGCCGCCAGCCTGCTGCGCGAAGAGCCGTCGTTGGCGGGAATCCCGCTCCCGCCGTCCACCTCTGCGGAAAGTTATCGTTCAACGATCGCCAAGGGCAATTGCCTCGTTGCGCTGCGTGGTGAGCAAGTGGTCGGTTTCGCTGCCGCAGGCCGCGTCGGGCGCGAACTTCACCTGCACGAGCTCAGCGTTGCCCGCGCGCAACAGGGCCAGGGTATAGGTGCGACCTTGCTGCGTGCGCTGGAGATCGACGCGCGCAATTGCGGGTGCCGCGCAATCACGCTGAACACTTATCGCGACATCCCGTGGAACGGGCCGTTCTATGCCCGGATGGGCTATGTCGAACTGAGCGATTTCGCGGGACGCCCGCATCTCGCGCAGTCGCATGAAGCGGCGATTGCGATGGGCCTGCCCGCCGAACGGCGCTGCGCGATGATCAGGTTTCTCGACTAGGCGATCAGCGCGCGCGCATCGTGCTTTGCGCGATTCGACCGACGAGGTGGAGCATACCGGGGTGATTGGCCCCGTCATAGGTCGATGCGCCGCCCATTTCGCGCTTAAGCCGGCGGTGGGCCTCAGGAAGTGCGTGATAGGGCATCGAGGGCATCAGGTGGTGCAGCGCATGATAGCGCAGGCCGACTGGTGCCCACAGCTCGGCTGCGAAGCCGGGCGGGGGGACGTTGACCGAATCGAGAAACTGGGCGGTCACCGTCATCGGCTCGCCCTCGTTCTCCCACAGATGCGCGACCAGCGTCCGCAGCTGGTTGAGGACCGCAGTGAGCGACACGATCGCCAGCGCAACAAGCAGCGGCCGCCAGCCGAACACAAAGACACTGCCGATGAGGGCCCACGACCAGACGAAGCCGCCGAGCTCCTGCCAAAACACACGCCCGTTCATTTCCCCCTCCGGCGGGCGGCGGCGAAAGTCAGGATTGATCGACAGCGCGGAGAACCGCTCCCACGTCAGCCGGCGGATAGGCGGAATGACCGCCCCCAAGGGCAGCAAGATCGCGCAGCGCAGCAGGAAAGCCACCGGTGCAAGCAACGCCACCAGCACAAACAGCGGCAGGCTCCACGGCTTCATCAGCGCCAGCGGGAGATATTCCGGATCCTCGATCGTGCCGTATTGGGTGCGCTTGTGGTGGATCGTGTGCACGCCTTCGTACATGTAGCTGGGCACCAGCATCGGGATGCCGACCAGCACGTTCCACGCCAGACGGAAGCCGGGGAGCGCATTGCGGTGGATATGGGTCAGCTCGTGGATGAACAACAGCGCGCGATAGAGCGCGAGCGCCGAGATCAGGCCGAGGGCAATCGCCAGCGGTACGCTGGGCACCAGGATCGCGCCGGCCATCGCGGCATAGCCGACGCCGGCGGACAGCAGCATATCGGGCCAGTAGACCGACGGCTTCGCATCGGCGATGTCCTTCGTCAGGTCGCGCGCCAGACGGAGCATGACCTTGTCGTCGGCCGAGCGAAACTGCTCGCGGCTGGCGCGCGGTGCCGCAACGGGCACGGATATCGCAGGGTCGAGAGTCTTTTCCATTAGCGGTTTTCCGAAATTCACCGACGGCACCTTACTGCACAAGCGGCGCACAAGACAAACAAGTCATGCTGGCCAGAGTAATCGACTGGCTTGCGCATTGGGCCCGGCTGACGCGCTCGCTTGACAGCGGCGCTTAATCACTCACAGGGCGAACCCAGGCTGAACAGGACGAGACGAGTGAGCAGCGACGAGATAGTCATTGTGCCCGTAAACGACAAGCCGGGCCGCGGCGCATTCGTCGATCTTGGGCGCGACTTTGCGGCAAGAACCCCGCACAGCGTGCCGCAGCTTCGCGGGGAGCTGCTCGAGCTGGTCGATCCGAACAAGAACCCGTTCTTCGAGCATGCCCGGGTGCAGCTGTTCATCGCCTATCGCGGAGGCAAGCCGGTCGGGCGCATTTCGGCGCATATCGACGAGCTCGCGCTGCGCCTGCCGCCCGAACAGGGGATGGGTCCGGGGACAGGAATGTTCGGCTACTTCGATGCCCAGGATGCGGGCATCGGTGCTGCTTTGCTGGCGCGGGCCGAGGCTTGGCTCCGCGAACAGGGGATGACGCGGGTGCTCGGCCCCATTTCCATGTCGATCTGGGAGGAGCCGGGCCTGCTCGTCGAGGGGCACGATCATGCACCGATGATCATGATGGGGCATCATCCGGCCCAGTATCAGGGATGGATCGAAGCGCAGGGCTATGCCTTGGCCAAGACGCTGCTGACCTATGACCTCGATGTAACGCCGGAATTTCCTCCGCTTGTCCAGCGCATCGTCGCCTCGGGACAGCGCAACGAACGAATTTCCATCCGCCCGTTCGATCTCGCCCGATGGGAGTCGGAAGTCGAAACGGTGCTTAACATCCTCAACGATGCATGGTCGAGCAACTGGGGGTTTGTGCCGTTTACGGAGAAGGAAATCGCCTATGCGGGCAAGAAGCTGAAACCGCTCATCAGGCCCGAACTCAACCGGATCGCCGAACTTGATGGACGTCCGGTCGCCTTCATGCTGACCCTGCCCGATATCAACGATGTGCTTGGCAAGATCGACGGAAAGCTATTCCCGTTCGGCTGGGTCCACCTGCTGCGCTGGCTGCGAAAACCGTATGGAGCCGGCATGCGGGTGCCGCTGATGGGCGTATTGCGGGAACTGCACAACTCCCGGCTTGCCAGCCAGCTGGCCTTCATGATGATCAGCGACATCCGCCACACGGCCACTGCGAAGCTGCATACCAAGCGGGCCGAGATCGGCTGGATTCTTGACGATAACCAGGGGATGATTGCAATAGCCGACGCAATCAACAGCTCGGTCAATCGCCGCTATGCGATCTATTCGAAATCGCTCTAGGCGCAAACCGGGCGTTCTGCGGAACGTCTGTAATTGGTCCACGTTGTAGGACCGACAGGACCGAGCCAGCGGTCGACCCCGAGGACCGCATGCCGCGACGCAAACCCATTCGCACCGCGCTAATCGTTGAGGACGATGCAGTCATCGCCCAGGCGATGGCAGAGACCATGCAGGACGCGGGAATTCTGGATGTCCGGTTCGCTGCGACCACCGAAGAGGCATTGGCACAATTGCGCGAAGGGCGGCCCGACGCGCTGGTGCTCGACGTGCATCTCGCCGATCGCGCGGATGGTTGGAGCATCGCGGAACTGGTCAGCGTGATCGGGCCCAATCCGCCGCTGATTGTCTTCGCCACCGGCGTGCCAGGGGAAATCCCGCCGGATATCGCTCGCGTCGGTACTGTGCTCGAAAAGCCGGTCACCCGGCAGGCCTTGCTGGAAGCGCTATTCCCAACCCGCCGAAGGATGCGTCTGGCCTGAGTTCGCAGGCGTCGGTGAGTGCGGGGATGCCCGCGCGGAATGACCCGCGCGAAAAAAGGCCTCCTGGTCCATAGGGACCGGGAGGCCTTCGGGATCGTGTCACCAGCCGCTTGGACGGGAGGGGGGTCTCGGCGGTGACATAGACTGAATGCCTTGCCCGAAAGTCGGTTCCAGCAGCCCTAAAATTTTTTTCGCAGTTCAACCCGAGGGAGGGTTTGCGAACCGATTGGTGCACAAGATTGGTGTTGCGTTGGAACCAACCACATAAACGAGCGTTTCGGGTGCGGATGTATTATGAAGGGATCATATGTCGCTCGGGAACCAAGTCGCCGCCAACCTACCCTATTTGCGGCGTTATGCCCGCGCGCTGACCGGTTCACAAGCGAGCGGCGACAGCTTCGTCCGCGCCACGCTTGAAGCGGCACTGTCCGACGAGGAGCTCAAGGCTTCGCTCGCCGATGGACGCGTTCCGTTGTACCGGGCCTTCAACAAGATCTGGGCGAGCGCCTATCAGGATGCTCCCGAACATAAAGAGCTCGGCCAGCACGAGGTGGCCGCGCAAGACCGGTTGAGGCGCGTGACACCGCTCAACCGACAGGCCTTGTTGCTGACCACACTGGAAGACTTCACTGCCGCAGAAGCCGGCGAGATCATGGACCTCGGCGAAGAGGATATCCAGGAGCTGGTGCGCGAGGCGATCGATGACATCGATCGTGAATCAACCACCAGCGTGCTGATCATCGAAGACGAGCCGCTCATTTCGATGCAGCTGGAAGATCTGGTATCTTCGCTGGGGCATGAAATCTGCGGCACTGCCGCAACGCGGACCCAGGCGAGCGAAGTCGTGGCCAACAGCAAGCCGGGTCTTGTGCTGGCGGATATCCAGCTGGCCGACGGCTCGTCGGGTCTTGATGCGGTCGACGACATACTCTCGCTCGGTAGCGTTCCGGTGATCTTCATCACGGCCTACCCCGAACGGCTGCTGACCGGCGATCGCCCGGAGCCGACGTATCTTGTCACCAAGCCGTTCCAGGAAAGCACCGTCCGCACCGCAATCAGCCAAGCCCTGTTCTTCGGGTCGAGCCGACCCTTCGCGTGAGCCGGTTTCGCGACCGGGCCTAGCCGGGGCGTTTCTCTACCCGCATGCGAAAGTCGCTCGGTCGGCGCACCGGGACAAAGATCTCGCACCGTACGCCATCAGGCCGGAATTCGAGTGTGACCGGGTGGCGCAACTCATGTGCCACGATCTTCTCGATCAGCTCGGTGCCAAACCCGCGCGCGCGTTCTTCGTTCGACGCCACAGGTGGACCGCCACTTTCGATCCATTCGAGGCGGACCTTGTCCGGACCGACCAGCGACCAGTTGAGCGAGACCTTGCCCCCTGCAGCACTGAGCGCACCGTATTTTGCCGCGTTTGTGGCCAGTTCGTGGATGGCCAGCCCGAGTGACAAGGCATCGTTCGGTGCCAGCGCAACCTCGTCTCCGGACATGTCGAGGATATTGTCGTCGTGCCTCGCATAGGGCGCCAATTCGGCCTGGACGACGTCGCGGATCGGAGTAGTTCCCCATTCCGATTTCGTCAGCAGATCATGCGTCGCAGACAGCGCGCGGATACGCCCGTCAAGGCTCTCTGCGAACGAATCGAGAGAATCTGCCCGCCGGCGTGTCAACGCGACAATCGAAAGCACATTCGCCAATGTGTTCTTGACCCGATGATTCAATTCGCGGGTGAGCGAGTTGCGAATTGAGTTCTGCTCCTCGAACCAATCAAGAGCGGCCCGATCTTCCAGCGACTGGTGTGTCAGCAGCCGCGCAACCACCATCAGCAGCGTCGCAACCAGCAAACCAAACAGGAGCGTTATCATCGACAATGTCGAGAGGGACGAGCCGACCGAGGACTCGACCTCGAGCACCATGTCGCGTTGGGCGATCCGGACGGGCTGGGTCACCGTGATTCCGGTCGTCACATCCGGAGGCACTTCGGCCAGCAGGCGGTCAGGGGAAATCGTTCCATCATACAGCCGGACGCCCTTCTCTCCCCTCGCTTCGAGCTCCAGCGCCGAGAAAAGAAACTCCTGCGCGCGGAACGGGCTGTAAATGAAGCCCTTCAGGCGGCGCGGTGTGCGCCCCTCCTGGAACACCGGCATATAGATCAGGAAGCCGGGGTTCGAGCCGGCACCTTCCTGTATCAACACGATCTTGCCGGTTGCGGTCGGTCGCGTGCTGCGCTCCGCCTCGTCCATTGCCTTGCGGCGCACCGGCTCCGAATACATGTCGAAGCCCAACGCCCGCCGGCTGCGCTCGGTGTCCGGCTGGAGATAGGTGATCGGAACGACATGCGTCCGGTCTGGTGTCGGGCGCGGGAAGACCGCAAAATCTCCCGGTACGAAAGCGCTTACTCGCTCTTCGAATGCCTCGATTTCGCCGAGGCGGAGACGCCGAGCCCATCCGATCCCTTCGGCTCCACGAAAGTCGGAATCCAGTTCGAGCTGGGTGACGAAACTCTGAAACAGCAGCGGATCGATGTCTTCCGTGCCGCCAAACAAGGCCGCTCCCGCGCGCAAATAGGCGGCTGAACTGTTGCCCCGGCTTTCCACGGCGGAAGCGATCGCTTTTGCGCGCTCTCGCAGTTCGGCGCTTTCGCGTTTGCTCTCGCCAGTCTCGATCGCGTAGACGCTGAGGCCGGTGATGGCGGCTACCAGCAGGAACAACGCCAGAGGGACCGCGCGCGGGTACTCGATCAGTAGCCGCCGGGTCCGGCGTTCAGGATATTTCCTTGCCACCAATGGTCATTATCCTAAGGCTTGGTACGGGTTCGCTGGCGCATGAATCAAGCTATGTTGTTTAGGGAACAAAACAAAGCACCTATCGTTCCATGGCTACGGGTCCGAAACTCAAAAATGCCGCATGGAAATCGCCAAGCTGGCCGGAGGAATGGCGAACACAATGAAGCGTGACGATGAGGTAGGAAAAGCCAGCGAAGAGCGACAGGCGCAAAAGCGAGGTCCTGCCGCGCGCAAGCCCGGCTGGGCGAGCGGTTTGCAGCAGCTCTACGATTCCGTGATCGAGGAGCCCTTGCCTGACAGTTTCAAGGACCTGCTCGCGCGCCTGGACGATCAGGACTGATGAGCCATCCGGAACGGACGGTCTCCGAAAAGGCCGACTTCAAGAAAGAATTGACCGAGGTTATTCCGCATTTGCGCGCCTTTGCGCGCGGTCTGTGCGGACGGCCCGATATGGCGGACGATCTGGTGCAGGAGACCATGCTCAAGGCATGGGCCGCACAGGATCGGTTCGAACCCGGCACCAGCATGCGCGCATGGACCTTTGTCATCCTGCGCAACGCCTATCTCACCGACATGCGCCGCAACCGTTTTCGTGGCGAGTATGACGAGGGCGTGGCGGAGCGCATCCTGACCGCCCCGGCCGGACAGGAAGAGCCGTTGCACTTGTCGGACATGCACCGCGCGTTGTTGACGCTACCGGCCGAGCGGCGCGAGGCCTTGCTACTGGTCGGTGCGGGAGGCTTTTCCTACGAGGAGGCAGCGGAAATCTGCGGCTGCGCGATCGGGACGATCAAGAGCCGCGTGGGCCGCGCCCGTGCAGCGCTGACCTCGATGCTCGAGGACGGGGACATCCCGCGGCGCTCGCTGGATGACGAGCTGGCGCATGGCGCCATTCTCAAGGAACTCGACGTTGTAGTGGCCGGGAACGGCGTTGCGGCGAAATCCTGACGTCGTAGGCATGGCTGCGGTGAATGCTTGCCGTGATTGGCGACAAGCGTATTGATCAACGTGTCATGAGCAATGAACCGTCGGTCCGGACCCCACCCAAGCCAGCCGCGTCGAGCCGCCGCATGGCGTTCGCCGAGCAGGAACTTCGCCTGATTTCGGCGCTGGTTGTGCTGATCGGGATCGGTCTGTTCCTCGCATTGCCGTTTGTGCTGTCGATCGGTTCGGTTGTGTTCCTGCCGCTGACAACGGCAGTGATCCTGATGATCCTGCTTTCGCCGCTGGCAGACCGGCTGTCGGGCTGGGGGCTGCCCAATGTCCTCGCGTCGCTGATTGCGATGCTCTCGTTCCTCGTTGTCCTCATTTTTGCGTTTGCCGTGATCCTTCAACCGGCTGGCACCCTGCTCGACCAGTTGCCGCAGATGGCCGAGCAGGTCGCCCGCCGCTTCAAGGAACTGCAGGACGAGTTTGCCTGGCTGGCGTCGATCAACGAACAGCTCGCGCGGGCCATGGGGACCGAGGGTGGGCGCGAAGTCGTTCTGGCCGGGCCATCGTTCGTCCAACAGATCGCGGTCGCGACGCCGAGCCTCCTGCTGGAAGTTCTGCTGACCTTCCTCATGGCCTTCTTCATGATCGAGGCGCGGGTCCGGCTGCGCCGCCATCTGCTGTTCGACCGTGCGTCCTACGGCACCAGCATCAAGGCGGCGCGGGTGCTGCGCGAAGTGCAGGACCGGGTCGCCGCCTACATATTGACCGTCGCGTGCATCAACCTCGGGGTCGGGGTGATCGTGGCGCTGGGTGCATGGTTGCTGGGGGTCGACGCGCCGTTGATGTGGGGCGGGCTCGCCGCTTTGCTCAACTTCATCCCCTATATCGGTCCCTTCGCGATGATCGCGCTGCTCGCACTGTTCGGGCTCGGCACGGCCGACACGCTGGCGCTGGGGATGGTCCCTGCGCTCGCCTATCTGGTTTTGCACACGGTGGAATCGAATATCGTCACCCCCTCGATCCTCGGCGCGCGGTTCACGATGAACCCGGTGATGATCCTCATCGCTTTCAGCTATTTCTCGTGGATCTGGGGCGTGTTCGGCGCGCTGCTTTCGGTGCCGATACTATTGATGCTCACAGCATTCTTCGACCATGTCGGACGCCCGAACCTTGTCGGGTTCGTGTTCGGTGAACCCCTGTTCGCCACCAACCTTCTGGCCTTGGGGCCTGACGACGACACCACCCAGTCGACCCACGGTTGAGGCGCAGGAAAAGACCCGCCGCGCCGGGTGGCGGGCGGGCCCATTCCTGCAACCGATTTTCGATCAGGCCGGGTAGGTCCAAGTCGTGCCGCGCGCGAGGTTTTCCGATGCGAAGGCCCAGTTGAGCTTCGTCTCGGTCACCGCCTTGAGATAGGCCGGCCGCGCGTTCTGGTGGTCGAGGTAATAGGCGTGCTCCCACACGTCGATTGTCAGCAGCGGGTTGAAGTCGCTGTCGGCCAGCGTGTCGCCATCGTGGGTTTCCTCGATCGACAGCTTGCCACCCTTCTCCGCCAGCCAGACCCAGCCGCTGGCGAAGTGCCCTGCACCGCGATCCTGCAGCTGCTTGACCAATTCCTCGGTCGAACCGAAGGCATCGTCGATCATCGACTGGAGCTCGTCCGACGCCGAAGTGCTGTCGGCCGCCATCGAGTGCCAGTAGAAGCCGTGGTTCCAGCTTTGCGCGCTGTTGTTGAACAGGCCCTGGTTTGAGCCACGTGCGGCGGCAATGACCTCTTCCAACGACTTGTCGGCCAGATCGGTGCCTTCGACCGCAGCGTTGGTCTTGTCGACATAGGTCTTGTGATGTTTGCCGTGGTGGAACGACAGGGTTTCAGCCGAAACTGCGGGGGCCAGCGCCGTGTCGTCATACGGCAGGGGGGTGAGATCGAATGCCATGGTAACTCCCTTTGTCTTTGGCTTTGTCTTTGGTCGTGTCTAGAAATCGGTGTCCCGGGTATGTAGGCACTACGCACGAAGGCGCAATGCGTTGCAAGAATCCAGGGCGGTCAATCTGCTGCCGCGCGGTCGACGGTCGAGGCCACCGCGACATTCATGGTGACATTGCCAAGTGTCCGCATGATGTCAGGCAGCATCTCGACTGCCACCAGCAATGCCAGCGGCTCGACCGGTACGCCCATCGCCAGCGCGATCGGGCCGATCGAGATGACGAAGCTGATCGATCCGGGCAGGCTGACCGAGCCGATGCTGATGATGAAGGCGACGCCTACGCCTGCAAGCAGGGAAAGCGGCGTGAGCTCAACCCCCGCCAGATGCGCGACATAGATCGCCACCGCCATGTTCATCGCCGGGCTGGTCGCGCGGAAGATCGCCACTGCCAGCGGGAGCGCGAAATCGGCGGTCGCATCGCGCAGGCCCAGCCGCTTCGCGCTGTCGAGCATCGCGGGAAGGCTGGCGAGCGAGCTTTGCGTGGAAATCGCCACCGCCTGCGACGGGATCATCGCCTTGGCAAAGGCCAGCGGGCTCCTTCGCCCGCCGATCATTGCCAGCAGATAGGCGGCGAGCAGGATCAGCGTGCCCATCGCGGTGACGGTCAGGATATAATGCGCAAGCGTGGCGAAAGCCCCGCCTCCGCTGCGCGCCGCCACCCCCACCGCCAGCGCGAAGACGCCGATCGGCGCAAGCCACAGCACCCAGCCGATGATCGTCAACATCGCGTTGGCCAATGCCTGGAAGAAATGTGTCATCGTGTCCCGCTGCGCTTCCGGCAATCGCGCGATCGCAACCGCAAAAAGCGCGAAGAACAGCGTCAACGGCAACATCGCGGTTTCTGCGGCGGCTGCGATCAGATTGGGCGCGACGAGCGAAGTCACGAAGTCGCCCAGACCGGGCACCTGCTGCGCCTCCGCCGTCTCGCTCAGCAGCATGGCGCTTGCAGCCTCGGGAATCGGGAAGGCTGTGAGCAGCATCGGCATGAAGATCGCGCTGATCACCCCGCTCAGAACCAGCAGGCCGGCGACCAGCATCAGCATCCGCCGGGCGACCGCGCCCGCTTTCGCCGCCCGCGCCATCTGCGAGATGCCGAGCACCAGCAGGGCGGCGACCAGCGGGATGATGGTCATCTGCAAACCGCGCAGCCACAACGTGCCGACCGGTTCGGAGATGAGCAGGACGGATTCGAGGGCCGGTGTATCGACCAGCAGCAGCCCGACCAGCAGACCTGCCACCAGTCCGCCGAAAGTCCACCATACCGGCAAGCGGATGGTCACCAGTTCGACCGCCTGATCGACCGGTTGTTTCCCCTCGGTGGTCAAATCGCGTCACTCCCCTTTTCTTTGCCGCCTAATCGCGCCAGAAGCCCGTGGCAAATCCGGCCCGCTTTGGCGAGCATATTGAAGGCGAGACTGATCGATGGGGCGCAAGTTCTTCGGCACCGACGGCATCCGGGGCGAAACCAACAAGGGCGCGATGACCGCCACCATGGCGATGCGCGTCGCGCAGGCGGCGGGCAATCACTTCCGCCGCGGCGACCATCGCCACCGGGTGGTGATCGGCAAGGACACACGCCTGTCGGGCTACATGATGGAAAGTGCACTGGTCGCTGGCTTTACCAGCGTCGGAGTCGATGTGATTATGACCGGGCCCTTGCCCACCCCCGCGATCGCGATGCTCACGCGCGAAATGCGCGCGGATCTCGGAGTGATGATTTCTGCCAGCCACAACCCCTACAAGGACAACGGGATCAAGCTGTTTGGCCCCGACGGCTTCAAGCTGTCGGACGAGACCGAGATGGCGATCGAAGCGCTGATCGAAACGCAGCCCGAGCTGGTCCCTTCGGCCGAAATCGGTCGCGCCCGCCGGATCGAGGACGCGCGCGGGCGTTACATCCATGCGGTCAAACAGTCGGTCAGCGATGAAATCCGGTTCGACGATCTCAAGGTGGTGGTCGATTGCGCCAATGGCGCCGCATACCAGGTGGCTCCCTCGGCGATCTGGGAACTGGGCGCCGAAGTGATCACCATCGGTGTTTCGCCCAACGGGACCAACATCAATGACAAGGTCGGCTCGACCTCGCTCGATGCGGTCAAGGCGAAAGTCGTCGAGGAAGGCGCAGATATCGGCATCGCGCTCGACGGGGATGCCGACCGGCTGATCGTGGTCGACGAGCAGGGCAACGAGGTCGACGGCGACCAGATCATGGCACTGATTGCTGGCCGCATGGCAGACAAGGGTGCGCTGCGCGGCGGCGGAGTCGTCGCCACGGACATGTCCAACCTCGGGCTCGAGCGCTATCTCGGGACCCGCGGCCTGACGCTCGAGAGGACCAAGGTCGGCGACCGCTACGTGCTCGAACGGATGAAGCAAGGCGGTTTCAACATCGGCGGTGAGCAGTCGGGCCATATGATCCTGCTCGACCACGGGACGACGGGCGACGGCACGATCGCCGCCATGCGCGTGCTCGCCAGCCTGGTCCGCTCGGGCAAGCGCGCGAGCGAGTTGCTGCACGTGTTCGACACCATCCCCCAGCTTCTGAAGAATGTGCGATACGACGGCACCTCGCCGCTCGATGCCGACAGCGTCAAGGCATGTATTGCCGATGCCGAGCGCGAATTGCAGGGCAAGGGGCGCCTGGTCATCCGTGCATCGGGCACCGAACCGCTGATCCGCGTAATGGCCGAGGGCGACGACGGGCAGCAGGTCGAGCGCGTGGTCGACCGGATCTGCGACGCGGTACGGAACGCCGCCTGATGCTCGACATGCGCCCCGATTGCGAACGCTGCGGCTCTGACCTGCCGGCCGAAGCGCCGGGTGCTTTCATTTGCAGCTTCGAATGCACGTTTTGCGCCGAATGTGCCGACGCGCTCGACGATCGTTGCCCCAATTGCGGCGGCGAGCTGATGGACCGCCCGACAAGGGCGAAAGCGCTGCACGACAAATACCCGCCTTCGCAGGAGCGCAAGTTCAAGGGATGATCCGCCCGCCGCGCATCCTCGCCATCGCCGGGTCCGACAGTTCGGGTGGCGCTGGCATCCAGGCCGACATCAAAACGATCACGATGATGGGCGGCTATGCGATGACGGCGATCACTGCGGTCACCGCGCAGAACACGCGCGGTGTCACCGCGGTCGAAACGCTCTCCCCCGAATTCGTCGCCGCGCAAATCGACGCCTGCCTGTCGGATATCGGGGTCGATGCGATCAAGATCGGGATGCTCGGCAATGCCGATATCGCCGAGGTGGTCGCGGACCGGATAGAAGACCTCGCCTGCCCGATTGTTTTCGATCCGGTCATGGTCGCGACCAGCGGCAGCGTTCTGGCCGACAAGGCGACCATTGCAGTGTTCGAATGGCTGATGGAACTGGCGACGCTCACGACGCCAAACGTGCCTGAGCTGGCCGCGCTGGGTGGCGACGCGGCGATGGTGAAGCGCGGGGTAGCCTATCTGGCGAAAGGCGGCGATGCCGACGGGCCGATGGTGACCGACCGGCTCGTGCGGCCCGGCCTCGCACCGGTCGAATGGAACGAGGCACGCATCGTTACCAGGCATACCCATGGCACCGGCTGCACGTTGTCGAGCGCGATCGCCACCCGGCTCGCGATGGGCGACACGCTGGAACAG
>JBGSPZ010000081.1:0-2098 GCA_041738375.1 Parerythrobacter sp.
ACGCGCGCGCCCTTGGGCGAGGCGCAGGTGGCGCTGGTGGCGATGCGGCCCAATGGCGAGGTCGTCGCGATGATCGGCGGGAAGGACTATTCCACCTCGCCTTTCAACCGGGTCACCCAGGCGAAGCGCCAGCCGGGATCGACCTTCAAGCTGTTCGTCTATCTCGCTGCGCTCGAGGCGGGGATGGAGCCTGATGACCTGATCGACAATACCGCGATCGAACAGGGCAGCTATCGCCCGAAGAACGCAAGCGAGAACTACAGCGAGAGCCTGACGCTGGAGCAGGCCTTCGCGCGGTCGAGCAATGTCGCGGCGGTGCGATTGTTCGACCGGGTCGGCAGCGATGCGGTGATCCGGCAGGCGCGCGCGTTGGGGATCAAATCACCTTTGGCGGAGGGCGATCCGAGCCTCGCCCTCGGCACCTCGACCACCACGCTGCTCGAGATGACCGCCGCCTATGCCGGGATCGCGGGCAACAGCTTCCCGGTCGAACCGCGCGCCTTCCCGGCGGAGGAAGAGGGCTGGCTCGACTGGCTGTGGAGCGGGACCGACAGTTATGGGTCGTCGACCCACGCCTCGATCGAGCAGTTGCTGCGCGCGGCGATCAATGCGGGGACCGGGCGGGCGGCGATGCTGCGCGGGCCCAATTTCGGCAAGACCGGCACCAGCCAGGAAAACCGCGACGCGCTGTTCATCGGCTATGCGGGGGACCTCGTGGTCGGGGTGTGGATCGGCAAGGACGACAACACGCCGCTGAAAGGCGTAAGCGGCGGCGGATTGCCAGCCCGCATCTGGCGCGACTTCATGCAGCAGGCGCTGGGCGAAGTGCGCGAGCCAAGCAGGCGCGAGACACCCCAGCCGGACCCGAGCGGGCCGATCCAGCCGATGGACGACATCCCGTTGGGCGAGGGCGGCCCGACCTTGAGCGTTGGCGAGGACGGGGTCACCGTCTCGACCGAGGTCCAAGGGGTCCCGCTCGACCTGCGGCTCGACGACGGTGGTTTCTCAGTACAGCCGCGCGAGCCCGAGCCTGCCGAAAACTAGGCTTCGGGAGTTACGACCAGTATGTTCATCACCGCGGTCGCCACAGGGCGGTTGCGGTCCTCCTGCCATGCCTCGACCGTCAGGTTGGCATTTCGTCTGCCGAGCTTGGTGATCCGCGCCTTGGCATAGGTGGTCCGGTTCCTCGCCGCAGAGAGGAACTGGACGGTGATGTTGACCGGCTTCAGTTGCGGCTGGACATCGCGATCGGCCAGCGCGACGCGAAGCGCGGCATATCCTGCGGTCTCAAGCAATCCGCTTGTCGCGCCGCCATGGAACACCCCCGGTCGGCCTTCGACATTGGGCGCGAAGTCCACAGCGACGATCGGCAGTCCGTCCTCGTAGCAATGGATCGCGATCCCCATGGAGCGGGCATAAGGCGTAAGATCGGCAATTTCCTCATTGCGGGACACGGCGTGTATCCCCCGTGATGGTCATGAATACACCCGCGATATTGGCCACCGGATCCGCCGGGTCGCCGTCATGCGCAACCCCGCGCACGAAGGCGGCGGAGCGGGTGACCTTGTAGCACTCGGCATGCCCCACCACAGCCGCGCGTGCACGCGCCGGGCGCTGGTAGTCGACCCTCAGGTCGAGTGTTGCGATCGCCGCGAATTCCTTGCGCGCGGTCCAGATGCACAGGCCCGAAGCCATGTCCATCAGGCTGACGATCGGACCCGAGGCAAGGACATGGCGGTCCGGCTCACCCAGCAGGTCCTCGCGCCAGGGGAGTTCCAGCTCGACCCATTTGTCACCCGCCTCCACGAACCGCAGCCCGAGCCAACCGGCGTGGCCATGCCCGAGCAGGAATTTCGCCGCGCGCGCGGGATCGAAGATGGCAGGCGGCGTCGTCACGATGGCGCTTTAGGAGCAGGCGCGAAGCCTTTGCAATCTTCCAATTTCGTCTATCTGCGGGAAATCGCCTAGAACGCGCTGCCTGCCAGCGCGTCGATCGCGCCTTGCAGGATGATCGCGGCGGCATGGCTGTCGATCCGCTCGGCGCGCTTCCGGCGGCTGAAATCCTGCCCGATCATGTCGCGCTCGGCACTCGCGGTGG
>JBGSPZ010000086.1:0-3454 GCA_041738375.1 Parerythrobacter sp.
GCCGATCCAGGGCAAGGCCGGCTGGCTGATGCAGAATGCGCTCAACGACCGGCTCGGCATCGCGGGCAACCCCGCCCCGCGCTACCGGCTCGATGTGCGGCTCGACGACCGGCTCGAAGGACTGGGCGTGCTGAGCGACGATACCGTCGGGCGCGAACGGCGCATCCTGCGCGCGCGCTACCAGCTGGTCGACCTCGCCAGCGGGGACATCCTGCTCGACAAGACCTCCGGCTCGGATGCGGGGATCGACGTGGTATCGAGCGAATACGCCACCATCGCGGCGGAGGAGCGCGCGCTCGAAAACCTGACGCAGGATGTCGCGGGCCGCATTGTCAGCGAGGTCGCACTCGCGCTGCGCGAACAGCAGTGAAGGCGAATCAGAAGGACTTCGGCGGTCAGGCGCAACGCGCGGCGAAGCAATGCTCGGTATTCTTCTTCTGCGGTCCCGACGAGGCCGCCGCATCCGCCGCCGCCAACCGAATCGCCGCGCTGTTGCCCGATGCGGGCGAGCGGGTCGAGCTATCGGGATCGGACCTGCGCAAGGACCCGGTCCTGCTGGGCGACGAGGCGCGCTCGGTCTCGCTGTTCGGCGACGCGCGTCACATCTTGGTCCGCGCGAGCGGGGACGAAGCGCTCGACGCGGTCGGCAACCTTTTGCTCGGAAGCGGCGAGGCCTGCCCGGTACTGATTGTCGCAACCGGGGCGACCGACAAGTCGCGCACCGCCAAGCTGCTGGAGAAGCGCGACGATGCGCTGGTGGCGATGTTCTACTTCCCGGACCTTGGCGACCTGACCCAATCGGTCCGCGCAATGGGCGATGCGCTGGGGGTCAAGCTGAACGGGGAACTTGCGCAACAGATCGCCCGTACCTGCGGGCTCGACGTCCGCCTCGCCGGGTCCGAGATCGAGAAACTCGCGCTCTATCTCGATGCCTCACCGGCCCGTCCGGTGGCGGCAACCCGCCAGCATCTCGAGGAAATCGGGGCCACGACCGACGACGACGGCTTCATGCCGCTGGTCAATGCGGTGCTTTCGGGCGAGAGCAACAAGCTGCAGGCGGAACTGCGCCGGATGCAGGAACTCTCGCTCAATCCTGTAGGGCTGCTGCTCGCGTTCGAACGACGCGCCGCGCAACTGGCGCAGCTGGCTGCGAAGATCGGCCCGCGCGGCGATATCAATGCGGCGATCGAAGCGGAAAAGCGTGCCCGGCGCATCTTCTGGAAAGATGCCCGCGATATCGACAAACAGATCCGCCGCTGGCGCGGACCGCGGCTGGACCGGCTGTTGAGCCGGCTGACGGAATTGCACCGCGATCTCATCGAAAACAGCCAGACAGCCGAGCTTCTGCTGGCGCAGGGGCTAGCAGAAATCGCCCGCGCGGCGGCTCCAAGGCGCTAGAGCACTCAGTCCTGCGGGACGGTGAAGGTACCGGTAACCCTGCCATTGCCCGTCGTCACCGTTTCACCGGTGACCGGGGACGAACCGCTCGCGCGGCCGTCGATGCTCGACACCCCGCTGCGCAGGTCGATCACCAGCCGCCCGCCGCTGAGGTTGTCCGCTCCGCGGCGCAGGCGGACATTGCCCGCCATGGTGATGATCCGGCGGTTGAAATCATACACCGCCACATCGCCGCTCGCCGCCTCGTCACCGCGCGTCACCTGCACTCCGCCGGTGGCGGTCATCCGCTGGATCTGGAGCGAACCGGCATCGCTGTAATTGATCACCATGCGGTTCGATTTCACGGTCAGTCCGGCCTGCCGCAGCGTGACACTGCCCGACAGCGCGACCCGGTTCTGCCGGTCCTGCAGCTCGATCCGCCCGGCGTCGAAATTGACTGGCGCATTGGAATTGTGCCCCGCGATCGCCTGCGCGCCGGCCTGGATCCCGGCGAAGGCCGCAGTGGTGACGGTGAACCCGATCAACGCATTGCGCGCGGCGGTGCGGAGTTTCTGCTCTATCATGGCATCCTCAGTTTGCCGGGGACCATATTGAGGCGCGCCCGGCCTTCGAGCACGACGGTCCGTTGTTCCATATCGACTTCGAGCCGGTTGGCGGAGAAAGTTCCGGCCGGCACCGCGCCATCGACCCCGCCCTCGCCGGTCATGCGCTTGTTGCGCAGATCGACCGACACACCGCTGACGCGCATGCGATAGCCGTCGGTCGCTTCCATCGTCACCGGGCCATCGACCTGCACCACTTCGCGATCGATGTCGTAGGCCCCGAGCGCCGCTTCGATCCGTGCCGGACCGCCGGACAGCATGACCCGCGCGAGCAGGTCCTCCATCCGCACCACTCCTTCGCGGCTCGAACGTTGCACCGCTTCGCCCGCGCTGAGCGAGAACGGGCGGCCCTGATTGTCCTCGCCGCGATAGAGTGCGTTGTCGACCCGCAGTCGCTCGTCGATCACTTCCACCTTGTTGCGATCGAGCAGGAAGCTGATTTCGCCGCGCGGGCTGAGCGGGGTGATCACCATGAAGGCGGCGAGCACGCCGATCCCCATCGGCAGCGCCTTTCCGAGGAAGCCGACCAGCCGGTCGTGCGATCCGCCGGGCGCGGCGAAGTGTTGCCGCTTGCTGCGCCGTTCCTTCGCTTCGTCGGTTTCTATGCGTCGCTTGATGACCATGGCGGCTGGCTAGGACCCCGTCCCTTACATGTGGCTGAAGATGTCGTGATCGTCCCATCCGGCGATATCGAGCCGCGCGCGGGTGGGGAGGAAATCGAAGCACGCCTGCGCGATCTCGGTGCGACCCTCGCGCGCGAGGCGGGTGACGAAGACATCGTGCAGCCGGTGCAGGTAGCGCACGTCCGAGGCGGCGTAGTCGCGCTGCGCCTCGTTGATTTCCGGCGCGCCCCAGTCGCTCGACTGCTGCGCCTTGGAGATGTTCTCGCTGAGCAGTTCGTCGATGATGTACTTGAGCCCGTGGCGGTCGGTGTAGGTCCGCGTCAGCTTGCTCGCGATCTTGGTGCAGAACACCGGCGCGGCCATGACGCCGAGGTAATATTCGATCGCCGCGAGGTCGAAGCGCGCGAAATGGTACAGCTTGAGCCGCGCCGGATCGGCCAGCACGGCCTTGAGGTTCGGCGCATCGTAGCTGCTGCCGACCTTGAAGCGGACGAGATGCTCGTCGCCCTGCCCGTCGCTGATCTGGACCACGCACAGCCGGTCGCGCGCGGTGATGAGCCCCATGGTTTCGGTATCGACCGCGATCGGCCCGGGCGCGAGCACGCCGGCGGGCAAGTCTTCTTCGTGAAAATGCACTGCCATAGGGCCAAGCCCTTAGGCCGATTGGGGATGGGAGGGAAGGGGCGCTGGCACCCCCTCGCGCCAGCCTGTATCGCCACCGTCATGAGCGATGCGATCCCCGACAGCTGGCAGCCGGTGCTCGAGCCGGTGCTGGCGGCTCCCGAGGCGCGGCGGCTCGGCGG
The DNA here is from genome assembly GCA_041738375.1 of Parerythrobacter sp. Lineage (GTDB taxonomy): Bacteria > Pseudomonadota > Alphaproteobacteria > Sphingomonadales > Sphingomonadaceae > Parerythrobacter_A. The sequence goes on from JBGSPZ010000086.1 coordinate 3,427, forward strand.
CTGGATCAGGGCGGAAGAGGACGCGGGC
>JBGSPZ010000087.1:0-2829 GCA_041738375.1 Parerythrobacter sp.
GGAAAGCTGGCGGTTTTCGGCTGGGGGCGAAGACTACGTCCTGCGCCGCGCGCCGAGCCTCGCCTTTATGGAAGGGCGGCCCTACGGCCATGCCACCGAAGCGGCGATCATCCGCGCTGCGCATGGCGCAGGGGTGACCGCGCCCGAAGTGGTCACCGTGCAGGAGGACAGCGACGGCATCGGCAGCGGCTTCGTGATGCGCGCGCTACCCGGCACGCCCGATCCGAAGGCGATCCTGGCGATGGAGCGGCCCGACCAAATCCTCGGCGAAGTGGCGCGCGACCTCGCGCGTATCCATTCGCTCGGGCGCGAGGATGTGCCGCCGGAAATTCCCGAACTCGATTACCGCGACGGCATCGAGAACCTTCGGCAGCAGTTCCAGGAAGCGGGCGGCGACCGCCCGATCATCGCGCTCGGCCTACGCTGGCTGATGGACCATGTGCCCGAGCGGGTCGAGCCGGTGCTTGGCCATGGCGACTACCGGCTGGGGAATATTCTGTGCGAGGACAGCCACCTGACCGGCGTGCTCGACTGGGAGCTGGCCCATTTCGGCGACCCGCATGAAGACCTCGCCTTCGGCTGCATGCCGGTGTGGCGCTTTGCCCGGTACGATCGCCCTGCGCTGGGGCTCGGTTCGCTGGAAGACTACTTCGCCGCCTACGAGGCCGAAAGCGGGCGCAGGGTCGATCCGGAGCGGTTCCGTTTCTGGTCGATCTACCGCACGGTGTGGTGGGCGCTCGGTTGCCTCAAATGCGCCAAAGTCTGGCGCGATGGCTCCGACCGTATGCTGGAACGCGTGGTGATTTCGCGAAGGACCAGCGAGCAGGAGCTCGACTTGCTGATGCTGCTGGAAGAGGATGCGCCCGAAGCTGAACGGAACAGGGCCATCGATGATCCGATGGAGATGAATCCGGCTACCCACGGTGAGGCGCAGATGGACGAGATAGCCATAGCGGTTTCGGAATGGCTGAGTTCAATTAAGCACAAATTGGAGGGTCATGACCGCTTCCAGCTTGCGGTGGCCCGAAACGCCTTGGGCATTGTGGAGCGGGAACATCGTCATTTCACATTCCACCATGATCGCTCTGCCGCGCTGATGGTCCTTCTGGGGGAAATGAACCTCAGGACTCCGGGTTTTCTCGCCGAATGCCGAAGGGGTGCGTGGTCGAAGTTGCGCGAAGATTCACCGAAATATCCGTCCCTTCAGGCGGCTTTGCCCAAGTGGCCGATGGAAGAAGAGGAATAACCGCATGGATTTCACCATCCCGCAGGATCTGGAGGACTATTACGCCGAGCTGGTCGCCTTCATCGAGGCGGAAATCGAGCCGCTGGTCGCGAAGGACGACAACGTTCGCTTCTTCGACCACCGCCGCGAATGGGCGCGGACCGACTTCGAGAACGGCGGCCTCCCGCGTCACGAGTGGGAGGACCTGCTGCGCCAGTCGCGCAAGCTCGCCGACGAAGCCGGGCACTGGCGCTTTTCCGCGCCGAAGAAATACGGCGGCAAGGACGGCTCCAACCTGTGGATGGCGGTGATCCGCGACCGCTTCGCCGCGCGCGGGCTGGGGCTGCACAACGATCTGCAGAACGAGCACAGCATCGTCGGCAACTTCCCCTTCGTCGCGATGTTCGAGACTTTCGGCACCGAGGAGCAGAAGCAGGAGTTCATCCTCGGCGGCTTCGAGGGCACCCGCCGCGTTGCCTTCGGCCTGACCGAACCGCATCACGGCTCCGATGCGACCTTCATGGAGACGAAGGCCGTCCGCGAGACCCGCGACGGGATCGACGGCTGGCGGATCGATGGCGAGAAGATGTGGATCACCGGCATGCATGTCGCGACCCATTGCGCGATGTTCGCCCGCACCGGCGGCAAGGACGGCGATGCCAGCGGGATCACCTGCTTCCTCGTCCCCAACCCCACGCCCGGCCTCGAAATCGAGGAATGGATGTGGACCTTCAACATGCCAACCGACCACCCACGCCTCAGCGTCAACAACGTCTGGGTGCCCGACAGCGCGATCCTCGGCACCGAAGGCCGCGGGCTGGCGCTGGCGCAGAGCTTCGTCCACCAGAACCGCATCCGCCAGGCGGCGAGCAGCCTCGGCGCGGCGAGCTACTGCGTCGAGGAAAGCGTGCGCTACGCCCGGGAACGCAAGCCATTCGGCGAGGAACTGGCGCGCAACCAGGCGATCCAGTTCCCGCTGGTCGAGCTGGCCACCCAGTGCGAGATGCTCCGCCTGCTGATCTACAAGACCGCGTGGGAAATGGACAATATGCCGCACGAGCTGATCGAGAAGACCATCTCCGACAAGGTCAGCATGTGCAACTACTGGGCCAACCGGCTGGTGTGCCAGGCGGCAGACCGGGCGATGCAGGTCCACGGCGGAATCGGCTATTCGCGGCACAAGCCGTTCGAGCATATCTATCGCCACCACCGCCGCTACCGCATCACCGAAGGGGCGGAAGAAATCCAGATGCGCAAGGTCGGCGCCTATCTGTTCGGCTATCTCGGCCCGAAGCGGGGGATGTACGGGTAGAGTACCCCGTTTCGGCCCGATCGGCTGTGCTGTCGGGTGTCCGAAACCCGGCGATGGCGGGCGACTATCCGGCTCGGCCCGATGGTGCCGCTGAGTCCAAGGTTAACGTGAAAGTGCTGTCCTACAGGCCCATATTTGTGGCCTATACTGGCTGACGTGACCCCCTGATTTTCCTCCAAGTATGATTAGAGTCCGGCCCTGATAGAAGGACGGACGAGATGAAGAGAACGAGGTTTACCGAGGAACAGATCATTGGCGTGCTGAAGGAAGCGGAGGCAGGCGCGAAGACCGC
>JBGSPZ010000102.1:0-2614 GCA_041738375.1 Parerythrobacter sp.
CTGCGCCAGCCCCCGCCGCAACCGGCGGCGCGCGGCGCGAGGAGCGGGTCAAGATGACCCGCATGCGCCAGACCATCGCCAAGCGGCTCAAGGGCGCGCAGGACAACGCCGCGCTGCTCACCACCTTCAACGATGTCGACATGTCGGCGGTGATCGCAGCGCGCGACAAGTACAAGGACCTGTTCGCCAAGAAGCACGATGTCCGCCTCGGTTTCATGGGCTTCTTCGCCAAGGCGAGCTGCCTGGCGCTGAAGGATGTCCCCTCGGTCAACGCCTATATCGAAGGCGACGAGATCGTCTATCACGACTATGTCGATATCTCGGTTGCGGTCAGCGCGCCCAACGGCCTTGTCGTGCCCGTCATCCGCGATGCGCAGGACAAAGGCTTTGCAAGAATCGAGAAGGACATCGCCGATTTCGGCAAGCGCGCCAAGGACGGCACGCTGACGATGGACGATATGAAGGGCGGCACCTTCACCATCTCCAACGGCGGCGTGTTCGGCAGCCTGATGTCGACCCCGATCATCAACCCGCCGCAAAGCGCAGTACTCGGCCTGCACCGGATCGAGGACCGCCCGGTGGTGCGCGACGGGCAGATCGTGATCCGCCCGATGAGGGATATCGCGCTAAGCTACGACCACCGCCTGATCGACGGGCGCGAAGCGGTGACCGCACTCAAGATCATCAAGGAAGCGATCGAGGATCCGACCCGGATGCTGATCGATCTGTAAGGGAGCAAGGACATGACCCGTACCCTTTTCATTGCCATCGGGCCGCTCGCACTGCTCGCCGGTTGCAGCGCTGCGGAAGAAGCCGGCAACGAGGCGTTCGACACCAACTTTCTGAGTTCGTGCAAGAGCTCCGGCTCGGCATCGGGCGCGCCGCAGGAAGTCATCGACAGCTATTGCGGCTGCGCGCTCGACAAGATCAACGAGCAGTATTCGGGCAGCGAAAAGCTCAACCTCTCGCCCGAGAACGTGCAGCCGATCATGACCGAATGCCTCGCCGAGGTGCAGAAGAATGGCTGATTACGATTACGACGTTCTGGTTATCGGTGCCGGCCCAGGCGGCTATGTCGCTGCGATCCGCGCGGCACAGCTCGGTTTGAGGACAGCCTGCGCGGAAGGCCGGGCGACGCTCGGCGGCACCTGCCTCAACGTCGGCTGCATCCCGTCGAAGGCGATGCTTCATGCGTCGGAGTATTTCGACGCGGCGAGCAACGGCACCATGGCGAGTATGGGCATCGATGTGAGCCCCAAGCTCAATCTCGACACCATGCACGCGCAGCGGCTCGACGCGGTCGATGGCCTGACCAAGGGCATCGAGTTCCTGTTCAAGAAGAACAAGGTCGACTGGATAAAGGGTTACGCCAGCTTCATTGATGCGCACACGGTAAAGGTCGGTGACGAGACGGTCACGGCCAAGGAAGTGGTCATTGCCACCGGTTCCTCGGTCACGCCGCTCCCCGGCGTCGAGGTCGATAACGAAAAGGGCGTGGTGGTCGATTCCACCGGCGCGCTTGAACTCAAATCCGTGCCCAAGAAGATGGTCGTGATCGGCGGCGGCGTGATCGGGCTGGAGCTGGGCTCGGTCTGGCGGCGGCTTGGTGCGGAAGTCATTTGCGTCGAGTTTCTCGACCAGATCCTGCCCGGCATGGACGGTGATATCCGCAAGGAAGCGAACCGCATCTTCAAGAAGCAGGGCATCGAATTCAGGCTCTCGACCAAGGTCACCGGCGTGACGGTCAAGGGCAAGAAGGCGACCCTCACTCTCGAACCGGCCGCAGGCGGCACCAGCGAAACGCTCGAAGCCGATTGCGTGCTCGTCTCGATCGGTCGCCGTCCCAACACCGATGGTTTGGGCCTCGAAAACATCGGCCTTGCCACCAACCAGCGCGGCCAGATCGAAACCGATCATGAATTCCGTACCAGTGTCGCGGGCGTCCGCGCGATTGGCGACGTGATCCCCGGCCCGATGCTGGCGCACAAGGCCGAGGATGAAGGCATCGCCGTGGCCGAATGGATCGCGGGCGAGACCGGCATTGTGAACCACGATGTCATCCCTAGCGTCGTCTACACGCTGCCGGAAATCGCCGGGGTCGGCCTGACCACCGAACAGGCGGTCGAGCAGGCCGGCGGCGACAAGACCAGGGTCAAGGTCAGCAAGTTCCCCATGGCCGCCAACAGCCGCGCCAAGACCAATCACGAGCCCGACGGCTTCGTGAAGGTCATCGCCGATGCCGAGACCGACCGCGTGCTCGGCGTCTGGGCCATTGCCAGCGTCGCCGGGACGATGATCGCGGAGGCCTGCGTGGCAATGGAATTCGGCGCGACGAGCGAGGACATCGCCTACACATGCCATGCCCACCCGACCCACGCCGAGGCGCTGAAAGAAGCAGCGATGGGCGTGCGGGGCAAGCCGATCCACATTTGATGCGGGCGCGGTGAACGGGATCGCCAGCGACCGGGGAATCTGCGCCGGTGCTCTGGCGTTGCCGGTCGCCGCTTTGCTGGCGTTCCTCGCGATCGCGGGCGCGCCCGGCCCGTATCTGCTGACCGATGCGGTCGCACTGGGCATTGCGCTGGCGTGGATCGCGCTCGGGCGGATGCCGCAA
>JBGSPZ010000124.1:0-4919 GCA_041738375.1 Parerythrobacter sp.
GCCGAGTGCGGTTGCGCTCGCCGATACGGCCTGCGCACGCTGGCCGATCGCGGTGGTCGAGGCACCGGTAGCGTTCGAACCCGTGCCGCAAGCCAGCGAGTCGATGCCGGCCGCATCGCCTGCGATAATCAGGACCACCCCATCAGAAAGGACGACGCACTCTTCGGGCGGAGCAGCCATGGCAGGCGTCGCGGTTAGAGCTGTTGCAGCGGCGATCGCTACGGCAACGGTCGAACCGGACAGGCCGAGACCAGCGATATACTTGGAATTTCTACGCATTTTTCACACCTCGAAAACACGAGCCAACTTGCGTTGGCACCCCGACCCGGATTGCTCCGCGCCTGTTGAAGTGCGACCCCTTTGACCTGAGACTTTCCGTTCTTTCGCCTTCGTCAACGGGACCGCACATTGCACGCGACAACCCCATTCCGGATTGCCGCGCATGTCTTTCCGCCCGAAGGTTGGGGTTGCGCGTCCGTTGCCCGGACCTGCGCGATTCTCGGAATTTCCCCTGCCCTCACCCATAGCTTACAGAACTTTAGGAAGTTGGCAACAATTCGTTCACTATTCCTCTTCGCCATTTTCGTGCCCGGCATACCCGATGGCCTACCCCGACTCCGCGCGAATCGACGCGGCGCCGTTAACCGGACGGGCAGCGCGAGCGGGCACGGCGCCATTGGTACGGCGCGACAACCATTTGACCGCGCGACGCGATCGATTAGAAGCCTCCCCTGCCGCGCCCGTCAGATGGTAGTGCGATAAACAAGCAAGGCTGTGGAGAACCGGCGAAAGTGTCAGATTCGGTAATCGTATCCTACGAACCGGCCACGGGTGCGGAATTGTGGCGGGCCAAAAAGGGCGACGTCGATGCAGCGGTAGACCGTGCCCGGAGGGCCTGGCCAGCCTGGGCCGCGCAGCCTCTCGCAACGCGGATCGAACTGGTTCGCCGTTTCGCCAACGAGGTCCGCAAGGATTCGGACAAGCTTGCGGAAATGATCGCGCGCGAAACAGGCAAGCCGTTGTGGGAAGCGCGAACCGAAGTCGAATCGGTGATCGCCAAGGTCGAGATTTCGGTGACCGCCTATGCTGAACGCACGGGGCAGAAAAAGCTCGACAGTGCCCTGCAAGGATCGTCGGCGGTGCGCCACAAGCCGCATGGCGTGATGCTGGTGCTCGGTCCGTACAACTTCCCTGCGCATCTGCCCAATGGGCACATCGTCCCGGCGCTGATCGCGGGCAACTGCGTCATATTCAAGCCGAGCGAGAAGACCCCGGCAACCGGCGAACTGCTTGTCGCGTGCTTTCACCGGGCCGGAATCTCTGCTGCGGTCATCCAGATGTTTGTCGGGGGGCCGGAAGAGGGCAAGCAGCTCGTCGCGCATCGCGGCGTGGACGGGATCCTCTTCACCGGTTCGGCCCAGGCCGGGATCGCGATCAACAAGCGGCTGGCGAACAACCCCGGCAAGATCCTCGCGCTCGAAATGGGCGGGAACAATCCACTCGTCGTCATCGATACGCCCAAGGTGACCGATGTCGTCACCTTGATCATCCAATCGGCCTTCACCAGCGCGGGCCAGCGCTGCACCGCTGCGCGCAGGCTGATCATCAAGGAAAGCATGTACAGCCCTGTCATCGACGAGTTGAAGGCCATGACCTCGCGCATCATCGTCGGGGAGCCTTTCGCGGACCCTGCCCCTTTCATGGGCCCGGTGATCGACAACGAAGCCGCCCATCAGATGATCGAGAGTTTTTTGTATTTCCTGTCCAATGGCGGCAAGGCGATCCGCCATATGACCCGCCCGTCGGACGAGCTGCCGTTCCTCACGCCCGGGATCATCGATACAACCGACATGGCCGACCGCCCCGACGTCGAACTTTTCGGACCGTTACTTCAGGTCATCAAGGTCAAGGACTTCGACGCCGCCATCGCCGAAGCAAACCGCACGAGGTTTGGCCTGTCCGCCTCGCTGATCGGCGGAACTCCGCAGGATTACAATCGCTTCTGGGCGAATGTTCGGGCTGGTATCATTAACTGGAACCGACCGACCAATGGCGCATCCTCGAAGGCCCCATTTGGAGGTCTCGGGCTGTCGGGCAATCATCGCCCTGCTGCCTTCTATGCGGCCGACTATTGCGCCTACCCCGTGGCCAGCACCGAGCTTGAGCAGCCGCGCGCGACCATCGGCGTAGGGCTGTCGAACGGCTAATCGGACTGCAGGCTCGCTATCGAGACTTCGGTTTGACCCGTCGGGAGTGACCGCGCCGCGATTTCGAACCGCAGCGTTCCCGTGTTGCCCGAGAGTACACGCCAGCCTTCGCCCACGAAGAATTGGGTCGCCCATCCTGCGCCGACGGCCCGCGTATGATGGAACGTGATCACATCATCAAGCGGCACAGGGGTGATATAGATCACGGAACGCAATCGGCAGCCTGCGGTGTCGGCACCAAGCGCCTCCTTGGTGCTGCCGCGAGGGTAGATCGAAAGCGGTTCGGGTAGCCGCGCCGCCCAGATCGCGGAAAAGCGCGCCGCATTTGCGCAAGGGGTGGGCGGAGCCAGTCGCTGCGCGCGGCCGATGGAATTGAGCGCTTCCGCTGCGGTGAGTCCATCGGTCGGTTGCCCTTCGGGCAAGGGCTTGAGGCCCGAACTCCCGCCAACCAGCATCAGGGCATCTTCGCGTGCTGCAATGATCGCCACCTGCCCTGCTTCGTCGAGCGGCAAGGGCTGCCCCACCTCGAAAGCAAGCGCGGCATTCGCCATGTTCTGCGACACGAGATCGGGGTCGACCATGATCGGATCGTTAAGCGCCCGCTGCACCATCGGGTCGAGTTCGGTCGGGTCGATCGGCTCCGGACCGCGATCGCAAGCCGACAGGCCGGCAACAGCCAGCACCAGCAAGGCAGCGCGCCGTGCCCGCAAGATCGCGTCGGATTTCACTCAGCGGCGACTAAGCGAACAGGGTTAAAATCCGCCAAACATGGCAAAAAGACACCCGGCCGCCCGAATGGCGACCGGGTGTCTTCCACGACCCGAAGGTTCGCGCCCCGGCTGTTGGTGGGGACAGCCGAAGTTGGGTGTAGCTTAGCGGCAGCGCGCGTTGCTGCGGTCGATTTCGCGGCCCAGCAGCGCACCGCCTGCCGCACCGAGGATCGCGCCGAGAGTACGGTCACCGCGTCCGGCAATCTCGTTGCCGATCAGGGCACCAACGCCCGCACCGATCAGAAGCCCGGTGGTGCCGTTCTCCTTGCGGCAGTAGTAGCGATTGTCGTCCCCGCGCCAGACGCGGGTCGAACGATGGACCGGCTCGCCATAGTAGCGCTGCTGCCCGCCATAGCCGCCGGAGTAGCGATCGTCACGGCGGTCGCGACGACGGTCCCAGCGGCGTTCGCGGTCGTATTGGGCGTCCACGCTCGCGTCCAGCGGCGCATAGGCCGAAACGTGGGTAGCGGAGCCGAGCTCAATCGGGGCAGCGTGTGCGGGAACGGCGGCAAACGCCATCGCCGGGGCTGCGATCGTAAGGGCTGCGAGTGTCTTCATTCTCATCGTCATGTCTTCGGTCCTTTCGCTTCGCTTGCGGGCGACTATCGGCTTGCGGGCGATTGGCTCGGTATGCGTGTCGTCCGATGCATTCAGAAATACGAACGTTTTCCTGAACAGACTGCAACGCATTTGTCAGGTTCGGAAATGCGCGACGAGCTGTGCCGATTTGGCCGACGAATGGTTGCTTGCAGCGTCAGGGTGACCCGCCTAACGGCCCACAATGAACCTGCAAGAAAAGGAAAAGGCGCCTTCCGGCCTGCCGGCAGCGATCGCGGTCTACCTGATCTGGGGGTTCCTGCCGCTCTATCTGATCCTCGTCCAGACGGTTCCGGCGTTCGAGTTCGTTGGCTGGCGAATCATCTGGACGCTGCCGATCTGCCTGGTGATCGTCGCGCTGCGCAAGCAGGGGCCGGAACTCCGGGCAGCCTTCGCCGATCGCAGAAGCCTGGCCACCCTGACCGCCAGCGCGACGCTCATCGCGGTGAACTGGCTGGTCTATATCTGGGCGGTGCAGAACCACTACCTGTTCGCCGCCAGCCTCGGATACTACATCAACCCGCTGGTCAACGTCCTGCTCGGCACGCTGGTGCTGGGTGAGCGGCTCAACCGGCGGCAGTGGGGCGCGGTTGCGCTCGCCGCTGCCGGAGTGGCACTGCTGCTCGGCGGGGCGCTGACCACTTTGTGGATCAGCCTTACCCTCGCCTTCAGCTTCGGCACCTATGGCTTGCTGCGCAAACGGGTGGCGGTCGGATCGCTGCCGGGGTTGACGATCGAATCGGCCATCCTCCTCCTGCCGGCCTCAGGGATCGCGCTATACTTTGCCTTGCAGCCCGAAGGCTCCTCCTTCGGCAACGACCTATGGCTAAGCCTCGCCATAGTTCTTGGCGGCGTGGTGACGGCTGTGCCGCTGCTGCTATTCGCCATCGCCGCGCGGCGCATGGACTATTCGACCATGGGTTTCATCCAGTTCCTTGCCCCGACGATCGTGTTTATCCTCGGCCTCACCGTCTTCGACGAGCCGTTGCAGCCCGTGCAGCTCGCCTGCTTCGTGCTAATCTGGGCCGCGCTGGCAGTTTTCCTCTACGACCTGTGGTCGCGGTCGCGCGCACCGAAGGCGGTCTAGACGACCGCCCAGCCGAGCGTTTCGCCTGCATGAAAGGGCACCACGGCCGTCCCCGAAGCGTCGATCGTTTCGGGCACCGTCACCGGCTGGCGCCGCAGGGTCACCGTGCCTTGATTGAGCGGCAGACCGTAGAAGCGCGGCCCGTTCTCGCTCGCGAAGGCCTCGAACCGGTCGAGCGCGCCCTCTTCGTCGAACACGGCGAGATAGCTTTCCAGAGCGAACGGCGCATTGAAGATGCCGCCGCAGCCGCAGGCGCCC
>JBGSPZ010000139.1:0-2612 GCA_041738375.1 Parerythrobacter sp.
GGCAGGCCAAGCTGGACGAAACCGCCGCCGAGCTGATGGCGCGGCACGGCGGCAAGGTGACCGGCCACGCCTGCGACATCCGCGATGCCGACGCGGTCCATGCGATGGTCGATGCGATCTGGGCCGAGGGCGGGGCACTGACCGGGGTGATCAACAACGCGGCGGGCAATTTCATCAGCCGGACCGAAGACCTGTCGGTCAACGGCTTCAACGCCATCGCCGATATCGTGTTTCGCGGCAGCTTCTACGTCACGCTCGACGTCGGCAAGCGGCTGATCGCGGAGGGCAAGGGGGCCAGCTTCCTGTCGATCCTTACCACCTGGGTGTGGAACGGAGGGCCCTTCGTGGTGCCGTCGGCCATGTCCAAATCCGCCATCAACACCATGACGCAGAGCCTCGCGGTGGAGTGGGGGCGCTACGGGATGCGGTTCAATGCCATCGCGCCGGGCCTGTTCCCGACCGACGGTATGAGCGCGCGGCTCTCTCCCGGCGGGCGCGGCGGCAATTCGGCGGACCGGATGAACCCGATGGGCCGCCACGGCGAGATGCACGAGCTGGCCAATCTGGCGGTGTTCCTGATGGGGCCGGGCGCGGAATGGGTGAACGGCCAGACCATCGCGATCGACGGGGCGGGCTTCCAGGCCAACAGCGGCAATTTCTACCAGGCGCTGGCCCCGCTGGGCGATGCCGAGTGGGACCAGATGCGCGCGATGATCAAGGGCACCAACGCGAAGGACAAGGCGCAGCGCACGACCTGACTGCGCTCAGCCGACGATCTCCTCCGCCAGCCGCTGCGCGGTGCGGTAGTCGGGCTTTCCATTGTTGAGCCGCAGGCTGTCCTGCGTGAACACGTAGAGCCGCGGCACCTTGTAGCTCGCCAAGGCAGCACGGACATGCGTGTCGAGTGTAACCTCGCACGGCTCGCAGCCTTCGCGCAACTGCACCACCGCCGCGATCTTGCGCCCGAAGCGCGGATCGGGGACGCCGACCACGCGGACATCGGCGACATCGCCATGCGCTTGCAGGGCGGCTTCGACTTCTTCGGGGAAGACCTTCTCGCCGCCGGTGTTGATGCACATATTGTCGCGCCCGATGAAGGCGAGCGAGCCGTCCTCGCGCCAGTGCGCCCGGTCCCCGGTGATCAGGTAGCGCTTCCCGCCGACCACGGGGAAAGTCTCGGCGTTCTTCCGGTCTTCGCCGAGATAGCCAAGCGGCAGCGGGCCGGTGCGGGCGACCATGCCGACCGCGTCGCTACCCGGCGGGATCAGTTCAAGATCGTCGCTCAGCAAGACGATATCCCGCCCGGGGAACTGCGAGAAATGGCCTCCGCCGGTGGTGCCGGCAATGGTGGTGATGGCGACTGCCGTGCCGCCGCTTTCGCTCGATCCGAGCGTGTCAACGATCGCCATCATCGGATTGATCGCCACCAGCCGTTCCTTGACCGAGAGCGAGAACACCGCCCCCGAGGAGGTCATCGCCTTGAGGCTCGAAATCGCCTCTACCGCATCGGGGCGCGCCTCGAGGCAATCGGCGAGCGGCATCGAAAAGGCATCGCCGACCATGACCAGCGTGCGCGCCCGGTGCTTGGCGACGGCATCGATTGCGGAATCGGGATCGAACTTCGCGCCCGGTAGCGTCGCCAGCGTGCCGCCACGCAGCAGGTGGATCATCGCGCCGAACTGGCCGGTGCCATGCATCAGCGGGCACAGCAGCAGCATCGGTGCGGAAGAATCCGCGTGATCGGGCGGCAACGCCGCCGCGCGAGCGACATGGTCTTCCAGAGTGTAGACGATCTCGGGCGGCTGGCCCAGCTGGGTCGGCCAATGGGCGATCTGGAACGCCTGCCATGCCTCGGCAAAGGGCCACATCACCGCCTTGGGCATGCCGGTGGTCCCGCCGGTCGCCATGTAGAACATTTCGTCGGGGTCGGGGTGCGGTGCGTAACCCTCCGGCAGCGGGGTGCTGCCCAGTTCCTGCCATGCCGCCCCGTCCGGATCGGCAACCAGAATGTGCGCCAGGCCCGGAGCGTCGGCCGCCTGTGCGCGGTCGGCAAACTCGGGATCGACGAACAGGGCCTTGAGATCGAAACGGGTGAAGATGTCGCCCAGCTCGGTGGCGAGGTAATGGTAATTCACATTGACCGGCCGCACGCCCGCCTTGGCGCAGCCGAAATAGGCGAGGATGTATTCGGGCGAGTTACGCTGCATTTGCCCCGCCGCGTCCCCCGGTTTAAGCCCGCGCGCGATCAGCCCTGCCGCGATTGCATCGGTGATCCGGTCGAATGCCTGCCAGTCGATCGCCCGGTCGCCGTGCAGCAATGCCGGGCGACCCGGCTCTATTCCCGACGCCAGCGTCTTGAGCGCGACGCCGAAGTTCTCTCCCCGCCATGTCATGGGGCGAGACTAGCGCAAAGCGCGGCTGCGCCTAGTGCCAATTTTCAACGATCGGGGGGTGGTGCCTCGGGGCGGATTCGAACCACCGACACCGCGATTTTCAGTCGCGTGCTCTACCAACTGAGCTACCGAGGCATACACGGCGCGGGCTGGCAACTGGGCCGCCCGGCGGTTGGAAGCGCGCCTATGGCGAAGCCGCGCGCGCTTGGCAAGGGGGAA
>JBGSPZ010000178.1:0-6702 GCA_041738375.1 Parerythrobacter sp.
GCGCGGCGATCGCCTGCAACCGGTCGGCCGCCGCGATTTCACCGCGCAGCATGAGTTCCCCGAGTATCTCGATCGCAGCATAGGCCGCCGCGTCGTCACCGGTGGCGATGGCCTCGTCCTGGCGGCGCAGATCCTCTCGGCGACTGATCCGGCGCGCCACTTCCGCCACCTTGATCAGACCGCCGATCACCATCAGGTCGAGCAGCATCCTGAGGCCGAAGGCCACCCAGCCACCCGATGGCAACACGGCGGATACGCCCGACGGATTGGCGTACCCCAGAACCTCGACGTTGCCGATTATCGGCAGCGACTCCAGCGTTTCGGAACCGATGTAGACGACATACTCGGCGAGCCCGCCGTCCGACAGCGAGGTGAACAGTGTGAGCCCGGTGAGCCGCCAGATCAGCACCGGGCCGATCAGGAACACCGCCGATAGTGCGATGATCAGCTCGTCGTTGTAGTCTTCGTGACCGGGAATGCGCTTCCGATCGGCGCGCAGGCCGGCCGCGCGGTCGCTCTCGTCCCAGCTCCAGCGGCGGAACACACCGATGATCCCCACCAGTCCTGCCACCAGGGCCGGCAGCGCGGCATAGACCGGCGCAGTGGCACCAAGCGCCGACAGCAGCAGCATCAGCCCGGCGAATTGTCCCCACCGCTGCCAGCGCCGCGCACGGTCGAGGCCGCACCAGCCGGCAACCGTGCGCGCGAGCCAGCTGTCCAGCCGCTGCAAGAAGGGCAGTGTCATGCTGTAGAGCGCGCCGCCGGACAGGCGGACGATCCGACTGCCGAGCCAGACCAGCGCCAGGAACGCGGATGCCCCGCCCAGGGCAATCGCCCAGACGGTTCCGCCATTCGCAAGTTCGGTCATGCTCATTGCCCGGCTCCCCATCGATCGCCAGCATGTGGACGATCGGCTAAATCATGGGGAATAAACGCAAAGCCAGCAACCGCCCAATCTCCATTCCTGACAACCGCGTGTCCACGTTCAGGAAAGGTTGCAGTGAGACGAATTAGCGACAATGTTACCGTTTGAAGGCAAACAGCAATACAATGGCATCACGGTTCCTCATCCCGGGCAGCGACAAGGCCCTGTTCGACCGCGACGAACTCGCGCGGCGGTTCGCGCTCGCGCGTGAGCAGGTTGCCGATCACGAAGAGGTCGAGCGCCCGCCTTTCTGGCGTTTGATTGCCGAAGCGAGCCATATCTTCGAGCCATTGAAGCGGCCTTTTCGCAAAGTCGCGATCGGCCCCATCGCTCGTCCGCGCACTGTGATGCTGTTGCCGGGCTTTGCTACTCATCCCGTCCGCATGCGCTACACGGCGCAGCAACTCGAGAAAGCGGGCCATACCGTCAAGCGCTGGGGGCTCGGTTTCAACCTCGGGCCTACCGAGGAGAATGTCGGTCAGCTCGAGGCGCGGCTGCTCGAAATCTCCGAACGCTACGGCGACGAAGTGGTGCTGGTCGGCTGGAGCCTCGGCGGGCTGTTCGCGCGCGAGCTTGCGCATCGCCATCCCGATCGGGTGGCCAAGGTTATCACCATGGGTTCTCCCTTTTCGGGCAACCCCCGCGCCAACAATGCCTGGCGGATCTACCAGTTCGTGGCCGGGCACCGGGTCGACCAGGCACCGGTGGAGCGGGAGATCGCCAGCAAGCCACCGGTCGAGACAGTAGCATTCTGGAGCGCGCGGGACGGAATCGTCAGCCCCCGTTCGTCGCGCGGTAGACCGGGAGAACGCGACCGCGCGGTTGCGCTGCGCTGCAACCATCTCGGCTTCTCGTCTTCGAAGGAATGCATCGAGGCCGTATTGCGCGAACTCGACGACGCTTGAACCTTTCTGACAACTGGCTAACATTCGCAGGTGCACAAAAATGTGCGCTGGATTCGAACGGTTCCGGGGGTTCATGGCCGAGCGGCAGGCAAATTTCGACGAGATGCACGCCGGGGACGGATCGGTCCGACCTGCATATACCGAATATTGCCATTGGCACGGCCAGCAAGACACCGCATTCCTGCGGCGCAAGCATGCCGATTGCGAGACCAATTTTCGCAAAACCGGAATTACCTTCAACGTCTATGGCGAGGATGAGGCCGAAGAACGGCTGATCCCGTTCGACATGGTGCCGCGCGTCATCACCGCCGCAGAATGGCGGCGGCTTACCCGCGGAATCGAGCAGCGGGTGAGCGCGCTCAACGCCTTCCTATACGATCTCTATCACCGGCAGGAGATCGTCCGGGCGGGCCGGTTGCCGATGCGATTGCTGCGCGACAATGCTGCCTGGTTGCAGCAGATGGTCGGCTTCACCCCGCCCGGGGGGGTTTACACGCATATCGTCGGGATCGACCTGGTGCGCACCGGGCCCAACGACTGGTACGTGTTGGAGGATAATGCCCGCACCCCTTCCGGCGTCAGCTACATGCTCGAAAATCGCGAAACCATGATGGCGATGTTCCCCGAACTGTTTTCGCAGGTGCCGGTCGAGCCGGTGTCGAACTATCCCAATCGCCTGGCCAAAAGCCTGGCGGCCTGTGCGCCGGCAGCGACGAAGGGCAAGCCGACGGTCGCGGTGCTGACCCCGGGCATCCACAACAGCGCCTATTTCGAGCATTCCTTCCTCGCCGACCAGATGGGGGCGGAACTGGTCGAAGGCAGCGATCTCAGGGTCAAGGACGGCCGTGTCCAGATGCGCACGACGCGCGGTTACGAGCCGGTCGACGTGATCTATCGCCGGGTGGACGACGAGTTCCTCGATCCGCTGACCTTCAATCCGTCCAGCCTGCTCGGCGTGCCAGGGATCATGGATATCTATCGGGCCGGGGGGGTGACGATCGCCAATGCCCCCGGCACCGGCATTTGCGACGACAAGGCGATTTACAGTTTCATGCCGGAAATCGTCGAATTCTACACTGGCGAAAAGCCGCTCTTGCCGAATGTGCAGACCTGGCGTTGCTCGGACAAGGAGAGCCTGAAATACGTGCTCGACAATCTGGCCGATCTCGTCGTGAAAGAGGTCCACGGCTCGGGCGGATACGGCATGCTGATCGGCCCGACCGCATCGAAGAAGGAAATCGCTGTCTTCCGCAAGAAGCTGCTGGCTCACCCGAAAAACTATATCGCGCAGCCGACCCTGTCGCTTTCGACCTGCCCCATTTTCACCCGTCAAGGATTGGCACCGCGGCATGTCGATCTGCGACCCTTCGTTCTCGTCTCGCCGGACAGGATCGACATCACCCCGGGCGGATTGACCCGGGTGGCGCTCAAGAAGGGTTCGTTGGTGGTTAATTCCTCGCAAGGTGGCGGCACCAAGGATACGTGGGTGCTCAAGGAAACATGACGGAGACTCTGCCTTGCTAGGCCGCACGGCCAACGGGATGTTCTGGATGTTCCGCTACCTCGAACGGGCGGAGAATACCGCACGCCTGCTCGAAGCCGGCTTGCGGATGGCCGTAACCCGCGACTTAGTGACGGCGGAGGAGGAATGGCGCTCGGTCATCTCCACCTTAGGCATGCGAGACGCGTTCGAACGCCATCATG
Source organism: Parerythrobacter sp. (assembly GCA_041738375.1). Taxonomy (GTDB): domain Bacteria; phylum Pseudomonadota; class Alphaproteobacteria; order Sphingomonadales; family Sphingomonadaceae; genus Parerythrobacter_A. The sequence goes on from JBGSPZ010000178.1 coordinate 3,535, forward strand.
CGACCTACACCGGCTATCAGGTGTGGAACTTCATCCTGCGCGACAAGGACAACGCAGCGAGCGTGCTCAACATGATGCGCGAGGTGCGGACCAATGCCCGCGCGGTGCGCACCGCCATCACCGCCGAATTGTGGGAAGTGATCAACGAAAGCTGGATGCAGGTGCGCGATCTGCTCGCCAGACCGGTGGGGCAGGGCAGCGTGGGCGAAATTGTCGCGCTCGTGCGCCGTGCGGGGACGTTGGCGCACGGCGCCATGGCCGGGACGCTGCTGCGCAGCGAAGGCTATCACTTTGCCCGCGCGGGGACTTTTGTCGAGCGGGCGGACAGCGTCGCGCGCATCCTCGACCTCAAGTACTTCCTCCTGCTTCCCTCGCTGTCCTATGTCGGTTCGAGCCTCGACAAGGGTCAGTGGGACAATGTGCTGCGCTCGGTGTCCGGCGATCGCGCCTATCGCTGGCTCAATGCGGGAACGATCGACGCACGCGGGATCGTGGAATTCCTCGTCCTCGACGAGCGCTTCCCGCGCAGTCTTGCCTTCTGCCACTCCGCGCTGCGCGAGGAACTGAACGCTCTGGCCCGGCTTCACGGCAAGGAAGGCACGAGCAACCACCTGATGCGCGAGGCCGATCTGCGCATGGCCAATCTGACCATCGAGATGGTTTTCGAGCGCGGCCTGCACGAGTTTCTGCTCGGCTTCATGGCCTCCAATTCGGCCATCGCTGCTGCCATCGCCGACGATTACAGATTTGCGAGGTAAGCGAAGTGAAGCTTTCGATTCGTCATACCACGCGATACTGCTTCTCCAAGCCGGTGGTGCATGCCTTGCAGCGCCTCAGGCTGAAGCCGAAGAGCACGCAAGGACAGAAGATCATCGACTGGACGATGTCCTACGAAAATGCGTCGCCCGAACTCGACTATGACGACCAGCATTTCAACGCAGTCACACTGATCAGCGTCGATAGCGGCGCGACCGAAGTGGTCGTGCAGTGCGAAGGAACGGTGTTGACCGAAGACAACGCCGGAGTGATCGGGCATCATTCGGGGCATCTGCCGCTGTGGTCGTTCCTCGGACAGACGCGACTGACGAAACCCGGTCCGCGAATTCGCGCTATGGTATCGAGCCTCGAAGAGGGGAAAGGAGACCGGTTGGCATTCCTGCACGCGCTCTCCAGCCGGATCGCGCAACAGGTCGAGTATCGCACCGGTCAGACGGGGCCGGGGACGACTGCCGAAGAAGCTGCAGAACTCGGACTGGGCGTGTGCCAGGACCACGCGCACATCTTCATCGGTGCCGCACGTTTGATGGATATCCCGGCACGGTATGTCAGCGGCTACCTGATGATGAACGACCGGATCGATCAGGAAGCGACCCACGCCTGGGCCGAAGCGCATGTCGACGGGCTGGGCTGGGTCGGGTTCGACATATCGAACGGGATCAGCCCCGATCGGCGCTATGTCCGGGTGGCGACCGGGATGGACTATCGCGATGCCGCCCCGATCACCGGGATCAGTTTTGGCACAGCTAACGAGATGCTTCGGGTTGACGTGGCGGTCGAGCAGCAACAGGCTGATCAATAGCGCGCATCGGGCCCGCGCGCTGCTATCGGGGAACGACTGAAAGATGACCTATTGCGTGGGCATGGTGCTGGACAAAGGCCTCGTGTTGATGAGCGACACGCGGACCAATTCGGGCGTCGACAATATCTCGGTATTTCGCAAAATGGTCCACTGGCAGGTGCCGGGCGAGCGGCTGATCGCGGTCATGACAGCGGGCAATCTGGCCACCACCCAGTCGGTCATCAGCCAGCTGGAAGAACGGACGAAGGCACCGGACGAGCGTTCGAATTCGCTGCTGGGCATGCCGACCATGTTCCAGGTTGCAAGCGAGATCGGAAGGCTCCTCCGCAGGACTATCGAAGAACAGCAATCCGCCAATGGTCCGAGCGGATCAGGTCGATTCACCGCTTCGATCATCCTCGCCGGACAGATCGCCGGGATGGAGCCGCGCCTGTTCCTGATTTATCCGGAAGGAAATTTCATCGAGGCCAGCTCCGATACGCCGTTCTTCCAGATTGGGGAGACCAAGTATGGACGGCCTATCCTGATCCGCGGTTATGACAGCAGCATGAGCTTCGAGGATGCGGTGAAGCTGTTGATGGTTTCATTCGATTCCACGCTCAAGGCCAACCTCTCGGTCGGGCTGCCGCTGGACCTTATGGTAATCGGCCGCGACACCTTTGCGCCGACCCACCAGCGGCGGATTGCGCAGGAGGACGAATACTACCACGCCATCTCTTCCAGTTGGGGGAACGCACTCAAGGCGGCTTTTCAGTCTCTTCCTGCCTATAACTTCAAAGAGTAGGTGAATTCCCCTAGAAATTCATACTATCAGGCAAGATACGGAGGGGTAATTTACTTAGAAATGGTCCATTTTCGAGCGATCGATTGACAGCGGGACGATGATTCGATCCCTAGTAACCAGTCCATTTGAATTGTTCCGTTTCGGATGTACCTGGCCTGACGCTGGCCGTGCGGTCTTGGCACATCGGCGGCATGGAACAGCGAATTACTCTTCATTGCGTCGAGGACGAGAGCAGGGTTCGCGCCGAGCTTGCCAGGTCCGCCTTTGCCCTGGGGCATCACGCTGAAATCTATGGCTCGATCGAGGAACTGGTCGATCACCGCCCCCAAGACGGCATCATTCTTGCCCGCGACGACCGGAAGCAGGGCGGCATTGCCCCCTTGATCGACGGCTTGGCCGAGCGCGGCATCTGGCTGCCGATCATCGCGACCGACAGCCAACCGACCACCGGCCGGATCGTTGCGGCGGTGAAGGCCGGGGCGCTCGACTATCTCCCGCTTCCGGTCGAGATCGAACGGCTCGGGGCAACTCTCGATCGCATTGCCGGAGAGGCGCAGCGGCATCTCGAGGCCCGGCGGCGCATGATCGAGGCGCGCAACCGCATCGCTGCGCTGTCCAACCGCGAGCGTGAAGTGCTCGAATGGCTGGCCGGCGGGAGCAGCAACAAGTCCATCGCCCGGCAACTCGACATCAGCCCGAGGACCGTCGAGATCCATCGCGCCAACATGATGAGCAAGCTCGGCGCGAAGCACCCCGCCGATGCGGTGCGGCTGTCGTTCGAGGCCGGGCTGCAGGTGCCCAGAGC
>JBGSPZ010000187.1:0-1908 GCA_041738375.1 Parerythrobacter sp.
CCGCGCAAGCCCTCGTCGGCGGTCAGCACGATGCGCGACCGGCAGTCCTCGATCCGGCCTGCGAGCGCGTCAGGGCTGAAGCCTGCGAACACCACCGAATGCACCGCGCCGATCCGTGCGCAGGAGAGCATCGCGATCGCCGCCTCGGGCACCATCGGCAAGTAGATCGTCACCCGATCGCCTTTTGCCACGCCTTGCGCTTTCAGCGCATTGGCGAGCTTGCAGACTTCGGCGTGCAGGTCGCGGTAAGTCAGGCTCCGCGATGGCGCGGCGGGATCGTCGGGCTCCCACAGGATCGCGACCGTATCGCCCTTGTCCGCAAGGTGCCGGTCGAGCGCATTGGCGCTGATGTTGAGCTTGCCGCCTTCGAACCAGCGGATCCGGAAATCATCCTTCGCGTAGGACGCGTTCTTGACGGTGTGGAACGGCGCGATCCAGTCGATCCGCTGCGCTTCCTCGCGCCAGAAGCCTTCAGGATCATTGATCGATTTCTGATACTTTGCGGCATAGCCCGCCGCATCGAGCAGCGCATCTTGCGCCCATTCGGCCGGTACCGGGAAGAGCTCTTCGCTCATCGTCTACTCCCAAACGTCGATTTCGCTTGGGGATAGAACAGGACCAATCGCAATGCCAGTGCGCGCGGTGCCCGATGCGGTCAGTTGACCGCTTGCGGCTGGAGCGCAGCCTTGACTTTCGCGATGATCTCGCCCGGCGGACAAGGCTTGGTGCAGGCAGTCGCCTGCGGGAACCTGGCCTCCATTTCCTCAATCGTGAAATGGCCCGAGTGGAAGATCACCGGCACATGCTCGGCGATCAGCCGCTCTGCCAGCGGGAACGATTCGCCGTCATCGAGACTGACGTCGAGGATCGCCACATCGGGAAGCTTCTTTTGCAGGGCGAGCATCGCCGAGGCGATGTCGGCATAGGGACCTTCGACAATGCAGCCGGCCTCTTCCACCGTGCTGCACAGGTCGAGAGCGATGATAAACTCGTCTTCGGCGACGAGAACTGTCGGCGCTTCCATCGCGCTATTCCTTTTTCACTAACTGTCGCAATCAATGGAATAGCTGCGCGATGGTTCCCTCCTGCTCAGACTGCGCCGAACCTGTCCTTGAAGCCCTCGGCATCGCCCGCCGCGAGCAGGCGCGCCTGTTCGACCCAGTTGTCACGCTCGATCCGGCCTTCGAAACGGCCGAGCTGTGCATCGATCGCGGCAATGTCTTCGGCGGACCAGATGGCGATCTGTTCGAACCGGGTCACGCCCAAAGTTGCAAGCAATTCGACCAGCTTTGGTCCGACCCCCTTGATCCGGGTCAGGTCGTCCGCCTGCATTTCCTGCAGCGCCTCGAGCGCCGGTTCGGGCGCTCCCGCTTCAGCGTCCGCTTCGGCTGTCGCAAGTACCGTCATGCCCGTATTCGCTGCGGCAGATGCCGGACCGGGCGCGACTTTGGCGATGTCCTTCGCTTCGGTGGTGACGCTCAATGCCGCCGCTGCCGGTGCCGCATCGATCAACGCCTGGTTGCGGCCCGCCGGGCCCTTGCCCGCGTCGAGCACGTCGCTGGTGTCGATATCGACCTTCGCCTTGCGATTGGCGACGAAGACGTACCAGGCGACGGCAATCCCGAGCAGCAGGGCGCCCACGATGACCGGCCAGTAGGTTGCGACGAGTTCGTTCATTGCGTGTCTTCTCCTTCGGACGGGGCCGTACGCCCCCAGACCGCCCAACCGATCGCGAGTCCGATCGTATAGGCAAGCAGCGCAAGCGCGACGACTTCGTAAGCGATGGGCATCTCAGCGCGCTCCCGGTGTGTCGACCGGATTGGGCTTGAGCGGAACGGTCGAGATGACCGAAAACTCGATCCGCCGATTGGCCGGGTCCGACGGCGGCAACCCCTCGACCGGCTCGGC
>JBGSPZ010000196.1:0-7928 GCA_041738375.1 Parerythrobacter sp.
ACCCGGCGGCGCTCTCGCGGCTGGAGGCAATCGTCCACCCCGCTGTCGCACGAAGGCGCGAGGCCTTCCTGATCGAGCACGCGGGCGCGCCGCTGGTGGTGTTCGATATCCCGCTGCTGTTCGAGAAGGGCGGGCATCGGCAGGTCGATGTCGTGGTCGTGGTGTCGGCCCCGGCCGAAACCCAGCGGCGGAGAGTGCTTGCCCGCCCCGGTATGAGCGAAGACAAGTTCGCCCACATCCTCTCGCTGCAGGTGCCCGATGCCGAAAAGCGGGCGCAGGCTGATCATGTGATCGACACCGGTACCACTCTAGCCCAGACCGAAGCGCAGGTTCTCGCCTTGATTCCCGTTCTCGTTGCCCTCCGCGAGCAGCGCATACGCGCGAAAAATTAGCCGCAAGCCCCCTTGCAGGCGCGGCGCTTCGGGCCGATAGTATGACAGATGCGTGAAATCGTTTTCGACACGGAAACCACCGGCCTCGACCCCAAGACGGGCGACCGGATGGTCGAAATCGGATGCATCGAAATGTTCAACCGGGTTCCGACCGGCGAGACCTTCCACGCCTACTTCAACCCCGAGCGAGACATGCCGGCCGGTGCCGAAGCGGTGCATGGGTTGTCGAGCGCTTTCCTGTCGGACAAACCGCTGTTTGCCGAATTGGCGGATGCCCTGCTCGACTTCCTCGGGGAAGCGCCGCTGGTGGCGCATAATGCGGGATTCGATTTCGGCTTCCTCAATGGCGAGCTCGAGCTGGCCGGGCGGGACCCCATATGCCTGTCGCGCATGATCGATACCGTCGCGATCGCGCGCAAGCGACATCCCGGGGCGAAGCTCTCGCTCGATGCACTGTGTACTCGCTACGGGGTCGATCGAAGCCACCGGGTCAAGCACGGAGCGCTGCTCGATGCAGAGCTGCTCGCGCAGGTGTATGTCGAATTGACCGGCGGTCGCCAGATCGGGCTCGAACTTGCCGCGGAACGCTCGGCCATTGCCGAAGCAGTCGTCCAGGCCGCAGCCGCTCAACCAGTCCGGCCTATCCGAGCCGCCCGCCCGCATTTCGCCAGCGAAACGGAACTGGCGCGCCACAAAACCTTTATCAGCACAATAGAATCCCCACTTTGGGGCAAGTAGCGGGGAAGACAGAGGCCTCGCCAGAAACGAGAAGGAGCGACGATGGATATTCGCATTTCCGGCCACCAGGTGGAAACCGGCTCGGCCCTGCAGGATCACGCAGCGGACAGGCTCAACGGAATTGTCGCGAAATATTTCAATCGAGCGCTTTCGTCTCAAGTCACTTTCGGCAAGGCACCCGGCGGAGCCTTCAGCTGCGACATCGTGACCCATGTCATGCAAGGCCTGATCCTCAAGAGCCACGCCGTGGCGCACGATGCCCATCAGGCGCTGGACCAGGCTTCGGAAAAGATCGACAAGCAACTGCGCCGCTACAAGCGGCGGCTGAAGGATCGCCATGAGCAGACCAATCATGCCGCGCGCGAGGAAGAGGCAGCATATACCATCTTCGCCTATGACGAGCCAGAAGCGCATGAAGATGAAGTCGCCGATGCGCCGCCTGTGATCGCGGAGACAAAGGTCGACATACCTGAGGCGTCGGTTGCGGATGCGGTCATGATGCTCGATTTGCGCGATACCAACGCCATGTTCTTCAAAAACGCTGGCACTGGGCGGCACAATATGGTTTACCGCCGCCGCGACGGATCGATCGGTTGGGTCGAACCGCACTGACCGGACAGGCCGACATTTCGCCTCGAAGGATCAACCGGACAACGGAAGCTGGTGCAAGCAGCGCTGCGGGCTTCCCGATCAATGGTTTGCTCGGGATCAATCGAATTTCAGGATTAATGCAGGTTCATTTCAAACTTTTGCCCGAGGCCGTGGTCACTGCCGGAGTTGAAGGCAAGGAGTCCGTCCTCGAGGCGGTCGCAGAACGGTTTGCCGCCGTGTACAAGGTCGATCGCGAAGCCGTGCTCGAATCCCTGCTTGAGCGCGAGGCGCTGGGCAGCACGGGCTTTGGCCGCGGCATCGCCATTCCGCATGCCCGGATTACTGGGATCTCGCGGCCGGTTGCGGTCCTCCTTCGCCTCAAGGAAGCGATCGATTTTGCGGCGGCCGACGGGATGCCGGTCGAGCTCGTGTTCGGGTTGCTTTCGCCGCAAAATGCGGGCGCCAGTCATCTGCAGGCGTTGGCCGCCATATCGCGTATTGTGCGCGACGAAACGATGCACCGCGCTCTGGTCGAATCGGCCGACGGCGAGGCGTTGTTCGCTCTGCTAACGAACCATCTGGACCGTGACGCCGCCTGACGAACCTGATCGCGATCCGCTCGGCAGTGATGCCGCCGCAGCGGATTCGCATTATCGGGCGCTCGAGGCGCTTTATGCCTCCGCGCCGGTGAATGCTCTGTTTCCATCGCGGCTCGAAATTGCCGGACGCGGACGGGCGCGACTGGTGTTCGAGGTCACCGAGCAATCGTTCCACGCTGCGGGTGCGGCGCATGGCACGATCTATTTCAAGATGCTCGACGATGCGGCGTTCTATGCCGCCAATACGCTGGTGAGCGACCGCTTCCTGCTGACGACCTCGTTCAACCTGCATTTCACCAAACCCGTGCGGCAGGGCCACGTGGTCGCCGAGGGCCGCTGGATCAGCGGGCGGCGGCGCGTGTTCGTCGCCGAATCGCGCCTGATCGATGCCGAGGGCGACGAGATCGGGCGCGGGACAGGCACATTCATGCGCTCGCACATCGCGCTGTCGGGCCTGCCCGGCTACCGCCCGCGTCAAAGGTGAGCGATGAACGATCGTCTCCCGGCGCATCTGGAGGTCAATGGCCTGATTCGCGCGGTGCAGGCTGCAGGTGGCTTCGCCACCGTGCTGGCCAAGGGCGAGCCGGATGCCGGGACGATCCTGATCGTCGCAATTGAAAACGGCAGGAATGCAAGGCTTTACGAGCGCATGCCGCGCCTCAACGGCACCCGGGAATTCTCGCTCACCCGCACTCAGGAGACGGAAAACGCTCGGGAATTCAACGATTATTTAACCAAGCGCCGTCAACAGGACCGCGATATCTGGATCGTCGAGCTGGATATCGCAGATGCAGAACGTTTTGTCGCACTGCAGCATGAATAGGTTGACTTGATTTCATTTGAAACTAGTTGACCGCTCGAACTTCCGAGTGCGCAGGCGGCTCGGGTGGCAATTCGGCCATCTGGCAAGCACGCAGACGGGGGACAGCCGGCAGGCTGAACAACCGGACCCAACCTTTCACCGCAATCAACGCGAAACAGGTCCCGCCTGCGCCCGAGCTCGTCCACCGCTCATTGACGAAACATCATGCGTTCCAACACCCGTACCACCGGTGCGATCGCGCTTGCCGCGACGATCGTGACCGGATTTGCCAGCGCCGAGATTTCCGGCGCGAACGCCCAGCAGGGCGTCGAACAGGAAATCGCTGCCGAACCTCTCACCGAAGAGGTCGTGCCCGAATTCGTGGCGGGCGAAGTTGTCCAGCCGATTCCCGAAAGTTTTGAAGCACCCGAGATCAAAGCCGCTGCACCGGCTGGTTCGCTGGGGGAGCTTGTGGCAACCATCGCTACCCCCGAAACGCTGTCGCGCGAGATGGAATGCCTTGCCGGGACAGTCTATTTCGAGTCGCGCGGCGAACCGCTGGCGGGTCAGCTCGCGGTCGCACAGGTGGTGATCAACCGCAGCGAATCGGATCTCTTCCCGTCGAGCTATTGCGGCGTGGTCTATCAGCCGGGCCAGTTCTCCTTCGTCCGCGGAGGTTCGATGCCGCGCATTCATCGCAATTCGGCGGCGTGGAACCAGGCCAAGGCGGTTGCCCGCATCGCGCACGAGGGCTTGTGGGAAAGCGAAGCGAGAGACTCGCTCTATTTCCACGCCCGCTATGTCAGCCCCAAATGGAGCCGGACCAAGCAGGCCCGGGCAACCATCGATACGCACATCTTCTACCGCTGAGCGGTCCCGCTCAAAGCTTTATGAGACGCCCCTCTTCGCTTCGGCGCCGAGGGGCACTTCGTATCAGTCGCGCAGCTTGACCCACACCGGGGCGTGATCGCTCGCCTTTTCCCGCGCCCGATGCTCCTTGTCCACGCCGGCCGCCACCATCCGGTCGGCCAGCTCGGGAGAGAGCAGCAGGTGGTCGATCCGGAACCCGTGGTCGCGCTGCCATGCACCCGCCTGATAATCCCAATAGGTCCACACCCCGCCGCGCGGATTGAGCGTGTCGATCGCATCGGTCCAGCCGTCACCGAGAAAGCGCGCATAGGCATCGCGCGATTCGGGTTGCATCAGCGCGTCCGATGCCATTGCCTTGGGTGACCAGACGTCCTTGTCCTCCGGGATGACGTTGAAGTCGCCCAGCACGATCGCCGGGACCTCCTCTGCCCGGATTTCCGCCATTCTCTCGCGCAGCTTCGCCATCCATGCGAGCTTGTAATCGAACTTCGGCCCCGGTTGCGGGTTGCCGTTAGGGAGATAGAGATTGCAGATCCGCACGCCACCCACCTCTGCCTCAAGGTATCGCGCCTGTTCGCCCTCCCCTTCCTTGGGCCCGTCGATCCCGAGGCCGCGCTGGATCTCCACCGGCTCGACTCCGTCGGCGAGAATGGCGACGCCGTTGAAGCTCTTCTGACCGTGCCAGATCGCCTTGTAGCCGATCGACTCGAACTCATTCGCCGGGAAGCCCTCATCCATCGTCTTTATTTCCTGCAGGCAGGCGACGGTGGGGCGGGTTTCCACGAGCCACTCCTTGAGCCGCGGCAGGCGCGCCTTGATCCCGTTGATGTTGAAGCTGGCGATTTTCATGCCGGGCGTGATGCCCGATCATGCAGCGCAGGTCGAGGGTTCTGATCCTGGCCTAAATCCCGAAGCTCGAACCGCAGCCGCACCCCGCTGCGGCCTGCGGGTTCTCGACCTTGAACGCCGCCCCGCCGAGCGATTCGACGAAATCGACCGTGCTGCCAGCCACCAGATCGAGCGACACCGGATCGACCACCAGTTGCACACCGGCAGTGTCGCTCACCGCGTCGTCATCCTCCGCCGCCTGCGCAAGATCGAATTTGTACTGGAAGCCCGAGCAGCCGCCGCCCTCGACCGACAGCCGCAGGATCGCCGGCTTGCCCTGCTTTTCCGCGATCAGCGCGATGCGCTTCGCGGCGGCAGGGGTCAGGGTGAGAGCTTCGGCCATGGCAGCGATGTAGTGCGCCCTTGCCGCAGTCTCAAGCGGTCTGAATGTAATCGCGCAGCGCCTCTGCCTCGTGGCTGATCTCGTCCATCCGCGATTTGACCAGGTCACCGATCGAAACGAAGCCGCACATATGGCCGTTATCGACCACCGGGAGGTGGCGGATCCGGCGGCGGGTCATCAGCCCGAGCGCCTCGAGCGTGCTGGTGCGCGGATCGACCGTAATCGGCGGTGCCGTCATCACCTTCTCGATCGGCTGGTCGAGGCACGCCGCGCCCTGATCCGCCAGGCGATAGAGCACATCGCGCTCGGAAAATATCCCCACCACGCGGCCGCCGTCTATCACCGGGATTGCCCCGATGCGCCGTTCGGCGAGGATGCCTACCACCTGCCTGACCGACATGGCGACGTTGGCGGTGACGATCTCGCTGCTGGTGCGTCCTGCGATGAGCTGACCAATCTCCATGGCTGGGCCTCCTTCTCCGGACAGCGATTGTGCCATGAAAGCCGGATTTCGCCAAATGCACCGGTTGCGAACGGTTGCCAGCGCCGCCCGAAATGCGCATGAGGCACGGCGATGGTCGCCAAATCGCCTCTCGACGATCCGGAAAAGGCCGCTTTCGCCTGGGCGCGCTATCGCCGGGCCATGCGCATGATGCTGATGCTGACCATCGGAGTCGTCACCCTGGCGCTGGCAATGCTCTACGACGGCAGCAGCGCGGCATCGGTGCATTACTACATCGCCATCGCCATCGGGATCGGCTTCACCATGCTGCTTGCCGGGGCGCTGATGGGGTTGGTATTCCTGTCGAACGGCACCGGGCATGACGCCTCGGTCGACAACCGTCTGCCGGATAACGGCGAGGACGAAGGCTAGTCGGCGGCCAAACCGCGCAACCGGAATTCTTCTACCGGTTCGCCGCCGATCAGATGTTGCTGGATGATCCGTTCGAGCACTTCGGGCGAGCAGGAGTGGTACCAGACATTGTCCGGCCACACGACCGCGATAGGCCCCGCGGCGCAAACTTGCAGGCAATCGGCCTTGGTCCGCTGGATGCCGCCCTTGCCGTCGGCGGTTTTCGGGCCGACCAGCCTCAGTTCCTTGAGCCGCGCCTTGAGATAGGCCCAGGCTTCCCTGCCTTCCTCCCGCTGGCAGCATTTCTGCTTCTCGGAGATCGCGCAGAGGAAGATGTGCCGCCCCAGCGTCTCCCCGCCGACCGTGCCGAGCGCGCGGCGCGCCTTGCGCAGCTTGGACTGTCCGGTCACTCGCCTTCGTCGTATTTCACGCCGCCTTCACCCAGCCACCGGTCGAGCCATGCGAACACGGTGTTGTGCCACTGGAGCGAGTTCTTCGGCTTGAGCACCCAGTGGTTCTCGTCGGGGAACACCAGCAGTTGCGACGGGATGCCGCGCTCCCGCAGCACCATGAAACTTTGCAGCCCCTGCGTGTAGGGAACGCGGAAGTCCTTTTCGCCGGTGATGACCAGCATCGGGGTTTGCCACTTGTCGACGTGGTTCACCGGGTTCCACTGCTCGTAGAGATCCTTCTGCTCCGCGTAGGAACCGCCGAAATCCCATTTGGGAAACCAGGTTTCCTCGGTCGCGTAGTAGAAACTGCGCATGTCGAACAGGCCGTCGTGCTGCACCAGGCACTTGAACCGGTCGGGCCACTGACCGGCAATCCAGTTCATCATGTAGCCGCCGTAGCTCGCGCCCATCGCGCAGACGTTCGCGCCGTCGATCTGCGGGTCGAGTTCGAGCGCGGCCGCCAACCCTTTCTGCAGATCTTCGAGCGGCTTCCCGCCCCAGTCAAGGTTGATCGCATCGGTGAATGCCTGCCCGTATCCGGTGCTGCCGTGGAAATCGACCGAGATCACCGCGTAGCCTTGGCTCGCGACAACGCGCGGGTTCCACCGGCTCGACCATGCATCGTTGAACGAACCCTGTGGCCCGCCGTGGACGTAGAGGATGGCCGGCATCGGCCCTTCGTGGCCCTCCAGCTTGGTGATCTGGCCCCACACCGTCTCGCCGTCCGCCCCGGCAAAGCTGAACCGCGTCGTTACCACCGATTCGCGCTCGCCGAGGATCGGGGCGCTGACCGAAGTCAGCGGCCGCGCCTGCTTCCAGTCTTGCGAGAGGTAGAGCTCGGCAGGCGAGCTGATCGCGTCGCGGGTGAACAGCAGGCGGTTGCCCGGCAGCGCCGCGATGCTGCCGACATGGGCTTCGTTCCCGGCCATCAGGTCGAGCTCCTCGACCTTGCCGCTCTTCGGATCGATCCGGAAGACGGGCGTATCGAGCACATCCTGCGCGGTCGCGACGATCCACTTCGAATCGGGCGTCCACCCCAGCGATCCAAAACTGCGGTCGAACGCCTGCGTCAGCGCGCGGGTTTCGCCGCTCTTGAGATCGCGCAGATGGATGACCTGGCGGTCCGCCTCGTAGCCGGGCCGGGCCATCGCGACATAGGCGAGGTGGCGTCCATCGGGTGACGGAGTGGGCAGAAGGTCGTAGCCCCCGTTCGCCGCCGTCGTGTTCACTGGCGCCGCGCCGGACAGACCGTTCCACCAGATGTTGGTGTCGGTCGAATAGGGCTCCTTCGCATCGGCTTGCCGCGCGACGAACCACAGTCCCGCAGAATCTGCGGACCAGGCAAGGTCCTCGCCGCCGCCGAACGGCCTGGTCGGGGTGTCGCCGACCAGCGCGTTTTC
>JBGSPZ010000234.1:0-4761 GCA_041738375.1 Parerythrobacter sp.
CGGCGCGGGTGCGCACGATCGCGCTTTCGCTGGTTTGGGCCCCGGTAGCGGGGTTGGTCCGGGTGATGCGCACGCGGTTGCCCAGCGTCCCGTCGACCAGCGCGGCGGGTGACAGCAGATCGGCGTTGCGGTTCTTCTCGATCGTCCCGCCGGGCAGGCCGGTGACGATTGCGCTCACGGCCACCATGCCTTCGGCCACGCCCTCGAAGCGAATGGTCGATTCGCCTGCCGGGAGTGTGACCGTGCGCTGTTCGCTGATCATCGCGAAACCCTGCGGCCATTCGCGCTGCAGGGTCTGGCCTTCGCCGCGATCGGGATCGCGGTAAACCGTCACCGAAACCTTGGCAGGTACGCTTGCATCGACCACTTCGCGTGCGTCGGCAACCGCGCCGAACAGCGCCAGAGGCATGAGCAGGCCGGCGAGCCAGCGCATCGCGCCCTCAGTAGCGGGTTGCGAAGGTGACGCGGAATTCGCGCTTGCCGTTGGCGGGTATCGGCACCACCCACTTGCGCCGGTCGGCGTTGAGCTGCGTTCCCGGCTCGTCTTCGGAGACGATGCGGAAGTCGCGGCTCCACCAGCCCCGGTCGAGCCCGGCCTGCACCAGATCGACCTGCACCGGTACCGCCTTGGCGTTGGTGATGGTGTAGCGCATGGTGGTCTGCCAGTAGTCGACTGGCCGCTCCTCCTCGATCCGGCGGATCTCCTCGCCATCCTCGATCACGATGTAGCGCGCGGTCTTCTCCCACTCGACCGCTGTCAGCCGTTCGCGCTTCTCGACCTCGGCCTGGATGAAGATGTCGAACGCATCGCCGGTGCGGAGCGACAGTTCGCTGCCCATCGGCGTGTGCCCGATCCCGTTCTCGCCAATGAACTGCGGCGAGCCCTTGCTGTCCTTCTGGTAGAAACGAACCGTTCCTGCGGGCAGCGCGTCGCCCAGCCCGCCCTCGCTCGACGAGGAGAAGGCGATCTCGCTCGATACGTTATAGGGCCGGTCGTCGCTTGCCATCCAGCCGACCGTGCGGCTGTAGACTTTCCGCGCCGTGACACCCTGCACGTCGAGGAAGCTGACCTGCTTGGTCTGGGCATTGGCGATCGTCGTGCGCCCGGCGATCGGATAGAGGTAGAACTCGCCCACCTGTTCGCGATTGGCGCTCTGCGTCCCGGCGCGCACGAGCCCGGGATTGTAATTGCGGCCGCCATTGGGATTGCCCGCGACGAGCAACGTTTCGGCCTGATTGAAGGTGGTGCCGGTATTGTTGGTCAGCGTGACCCACCCCTGCATGTCGATCGCGCCCTTGGCCTCGTCATACAGCGCGACGTAGTCGGCGCTCCAGCCCAACCCGCCGGTTAGGTAGCGGATCTGTGTCGGGCGCGTGCCCGCACGGTCGCTCTCGACATTGACCGACAGCGTGGGGCGAGCACGCAGGTTGGGTGGGACGCGGTCGAACACCACGCGCACCGGCAAGCCATCGTCGCGTAGTACTTCGATCCGCTCGCCTATCTGGATCACCACGCCACCCGCCGTCGACAGCACCTTGGCCCGCTCGCGCGTCTCGGTGCCGGTCGCCGGATTGGTTCGGATCAGGGTGACGGTCTGCCCGATCGCCTTTTCCATCATCTTGGCCGGGGTCAGCAGGTCGAAATCGAAGTTCTGCTCGATGATGGCGGTACCGGGCGCGGCGAAGCTGAGCGTTTCAGGGCGGATCTGGGCGGAGACATCGGGAAACTCGACCTTGCTGCGCCCGCGTTCGTAGGCGATCTGGCGGACGTCCTGCACCAGTGCCTGCCCGTTCTGGTAGATCGTCACCGCAACATCGCCCTGCGCGGTCTCATCGGGATCGGGAACCGACTGCCCGGCAGCCTGCGACCCGATCGCCAGCACCGAGCCCATCGCCAGCAGTTTCAGATTGCGCGCAAATTTCGTCATGGTCAGCCCTCCCGAAGTGCCCCTGCCTTACGCACGATGCCATCGCATCGTGCACGAAAAAAGGGGCGCAGAACCAATCTGCGCCCCTTTTTCTGAATGCCTGCCGAATGTCAGTTGCGCGGCGGGAAGATTCCCTGCGTCGCGATGCAATAGTTGAGCACGAGATAGGGCTGGATATTGTTGAACGGCTGGCTGCCGCCGTTGTTGGCCACCGTGACCGTGCCTGGCATCATCGACGCACCTGGGGTCGGCGACGCGGTATTTTCATAAATCAAGTTTGTCGAACGGGCAAAGACATTGCCGGTCGGGTTGCCGCTGTCCGGCGTAGAGGTGTTATTTACATTGAGCGATGCGGTATGGTTGTGGCTCGGCATCTGGGTGATGTTCAGCGTATTCGTTTCGGTCCCGCTCACCTCGCCGAGGACCCTCGGGGTCAGGCCAGGTCCGTTGCCGAAGTGCATCGGCACGCGGCCACGCAGGTCGGGCAGCGCGAAAGTCGTTTGCCCGTTGCCGCCATAGGTCGTGCCGAGCAGCGAGAACAATGCGGTGTTTTGCGAAATCGAGAGAATCTGTCCGCTCATCATCGCAGTACCACGCGGGCAGAAGTTGAAAGCCATCGGGGTGATTTCGCCGATATAGGCCTCGGTCCCAGCATGGGCCGGTACCGTCGGGACGCAAAGCGTGATCGCTGCGACACCCGAAGCGAGTGTGGTTTTCGAAAGTTTCATGGCGTGTCTCCAGTCCGTCTGATCTTGGTAATCTGTATCATGGTTGCTTGCTTCTCGAGGCAACCACGGGTCAATTGCGGGGCGGGAAAATACCCTCGGTCACGATGCAATAGTTCAGCGCGAGAAATGGCTGCATGTTGTTGACCGGCTGGTTTCCGCCGGTGCTGCCAACTGTAACCGTGCCAGGCATCATCGTCACACCGGGTGTCGGCGACGCGGTATTCTCGTAAATCAGGATGGACGAACGGGCAAAAACGTTGCCAGTCGGGTTGCCGCTGTCCGGTGTGGCCGTGTTGTTGACGTTGAGTGACGCTGTATGATTGTGCGCCGGCAGCTGGGTGAGCAGCAGCGTGTTGGTCTCGGTGCCTGACTGTTCGCCGAGGTTCCTTGGCGTCAGGCCCGGCCCTGTCCCCTGGTGCATCGGCACACGGCCCTGCAAATTGGGGAGCGCGAAGGTCGTCTGCCCGTTCCCGCCATAGGTCGTTCCGATCAGCGCGAACAGCGCGGTGTTCTGCGCAATCGACAGGATCTGCCCGTTCATCATGGCGCTACCGCGCGGGCAGAAGTTGTAGCCGCCCGGTGTCACTTCGCCGATATAGGCGTCAGTCCCGGCAGAAACGGGTGTAGCAGCGGCAGCGAGCGCGAATACGGAGCACGCGCCAAAAGCGAATCGGTGTTTCATCGTTTGTCCCCCAAGGGATGGTTCGACTGGTTTTTTGATTTTTTTCTTCGACCCGCATGGCTGGGATAACACAACTCTCGCCGGAATGGAGAGAAATCTTTGCTTACCTCGACCTATCCGATCGCTGGCCGGCATTGAGGATCGCGGCGACACGGTCGCCGATCTGCTGGACGCTGAACGGCTTGGCGAGAAAATGCATGTTCTCGACATCGACTTCCTTGCGCAGCTGCTCCTCGGCGTAGCCCGACATGAACAGCACCGGAAGGTCGGGGCGGGCCTTGCGGATCGCCTTGATCATGCGCGGGCCGCTCATGCCCGGCATGACGACATCGGACACGATAAGGTCGAACTCCCCGCCATTGGCAACCGCTGCGAGCCCTTCCTCGCCGTCGCGCGCAAGGGTGATCTTGTGGCCCGATCGGGCCAGCGCCCGCTCGGCGACGGCGCGCACCATGTCTTCGTCTTCCACCAGCAGGATGCGTGCGCTGCCGAGCCAGGTGCTGGCTTCGGACTCGGCTGGCCGCGCGCTTGCAGGCGAATCTTCTTCGGACACCGGCCCTGAGTAGACCGGCAGATAGATGGTGAACCGCGCGCCTTCGATCGTGCCCGACATCCCCTCGACATTGTCGGCGAAGATATAGCCGCCCGATTGCTTGACGATCCCGTACACCGTCGACAGGCCGAGACCGGTGCCCTTGCCCAGTTCCTTGGTGGTGAAGAACGGCTCGAAAATCTTGCCCAGCTTCTCAGGCGCGATGCCGCCGCCGGTGTCCTGCGCGACGATCGCGGTGTAGTCGCCTGCGGGAATGATCTCCGAACCCATCGCGCGGACATCGCGTGCCGCGATGCGGCGGGTCGCCAGCGTCAACTTGCCGCGCCCGTCCCCGCGAGACTGGATCGCATCACGCGCATTGACCGCCAGGTTGACGATCACCTGTTCGAGCTGCTGCGGGTCCGCCCGCACCGGCCCGAGATCACGGTCGTGCCGCACCTTGAGCTCGATGTTCTCGCCCAGCAACCGTTTGAGCAGCTGGCTCACCTCGCTGACCACATCGGGCAGCTGGACCACCTTGGGTTGCAACGTCTGCTGCCGGCTGAAGGCGAGCAATTGCCGCGTCAGGCTCGCCGCACGGTTCGAATTGGCGCGGATCTGCTGGATATCGTCGTAATCGCTGTCCCCCGGCGTGTGGCGCAGCAACATCAGGTCGCAATAGCCGATGATCGCGGTCAGGACATTGTTGAAATCATGCGCCACGCCGCCTGCGAGCTGGCCAACCGCCTGCATCTTGGTCGCCTGCGCCACCTGCCGCTTGAGGCGCGTTTCCTCGGTCGAATCCGACAGGCTGAGGAGCACCGCAGCATCGCCGAGACCGCGCACGCCCGCCAGCCCGAGCGAGACCGGATCGTCCGGTGTGTCGCGCAG
>JBGSPZ010000258.1:0-1912 GCA_041738375.1 Parerythrobacter sp.
CTGCGCCGCCCCGCATCGGAACGCACGCTGGCCAACAAGCAGGCCGCGATCAGCTTCGCCGCCGCCTGCGCCAGGCGCGACCAGTATCCCGAATCGGGCGCGCTCGTCGATGCGGCATTGAAGCGCTTCGGCTACGACCCGGCGATGGGTGTCGCCTCGCGGACCAGCGCTGCCGGGGTCGGCGTGCTGGTCGGCTAGAAACTGTGCGCGGCGAAGCATGTCGACGGGGCGAACCAGCTGGGCGACGAAGTCGGCTCCTCCGGCGCGCCGTTCTCCGACTACACCGGCTATGTCCCGGTCAATCCGCCCGACAAGATCTGGAACCCCGACCGCTGGCAGCCGATCACCTTCCGCCGCGACGACGGAACGACTTTTGCCCCCGGCTTCCTCACCCCGCACTGGTACCGGGTCGAAACCTTCGCGCTCTCCAGCCCGAGCCAGTTCCGCGCGCCCGAACCACCGCGGGTGGGATCGGACCAGCTCAAGGCCGAGATCGACGAAGTCATCGCCTATAACGCCGGGCTGACCGACGAGCAGAAGGCGATCGTCGAGTTCATGCGCGATGGGCCGGGATCGACCGGCCAGTCGGGCCACTGGCTGCGGTTCGCGCAGGATATCAGCCGCCGCGATCGCTACGATCTCGACCAGGATGTGAAGCTGTTCTTCCAGGTCGGTCAGTGCGCGCACGACGCCTTCGTCGCGTCGTGGGACTCCAAGCGTTACTGGGACACCTCGCGGCCGTGGACGCTGGTGCGGCACTACTATGGCGACCAGACGATCAAGGGCTGGGGCGGGCCGGGCAAGGGCACGATCGAGATGAAGGGCGCCGACTGGTATCCCTATTCGCCCTATATCTTCGTCAGCCCGCCGTTCCCGAGCTATGTCTCGGGCCACTCGACCGTCAGCGCCGCCTGCGCCGAGACGATGAAGCTGTTCACCGGGACCGACCGGCTCGAGGTCGAGCTGGAGCGGCATCCTGGCGAAATCACCGAACCGGAATTCGAGGGCATGCCGGTGACGCTGTGGCTGCCGACCATTTCCGGCGCTGCCGAGATGGCGGGGATCAGCCGGATCATGGGCGGATACCACATCCAGGCGGACAATGTCGAAGGGCTCAAGATGGGGCGCAGCGTCGGGCAGGTGGTGCACCAGCGGGCGCAGGACCTGTTCGGCCACGCGTGACGGATTAACTAGTCCCCCGGCGAAGCGGCGGACCCGGCGAGAAGGCCTCCGTCGAGCGTGAGTTCGGCGCCGGTCATATAGGCGCTCTCGTCGCAGGCGAGGAAGACGCACAGCGCGGCGACTTCCTCGACCGTGCCGAAACGTTTGAGCGGGGTGTCGGCGACGAAGGCCGCCATTCGTGCTTCGCGGTCCGGCCCGTCGCCCAGCAGCGCCTCCCACATCGGGGTAAGGATCGCGGCGGGGTGGACCGAGTTGCAGCGGATCGCCCAGCCTTGCTGCGCGCAATAGAGCGCGACCGACTTGGAATGATTGCGGATCGCCGCCTTGCTCGCGGCATAGGCCGCCGCCCCCGGGATCCCGACGAGGCCCGAGCGAGAGGAAATATTGATGATCGAGCCCGTCCCCGCCGCCCTCATCGCGCGGATCGCGTAACGGCAACCGAGGAAGGTGCCGTCGGTATTGACCGCATGGACCGCGCGCCAGTCGTCCAGCGAGCTGTGCTCAGGATCGTGCGGGCCGGGCGACTCCTCGAACCCGGTGATCCCGGCATTGTTGACCATGACGTCGATCGCCGGTTCGGCGTCCTGCAACGCCAGCCAGTCGGCTTCGCTGCGAACGTCGAGCTGCATGAACTCGCAACCGATCTCCGCGGCGGCCGCCCGGCCTCCCGCTTCGTCGATATCGGTCAGCAGGACCGAGCCCCCCTCGCCCACCAACGCCGCGCAGATGC
>JBGSPZ010000289.1:0-3316 GCA_041738375.1 Parerythrobacter sp.
GCTGAGCGAAGCCGCCGCGACCGCGCCCGGCTGGAGCGATGCACGACCGAGCTTCTTTCCGGAATTTGTCGAGAAAGAGGCGGCGTAGTCCGTGAAAATCGAGATCGGGCTGGCCAACGAACGACCGCAGGTTCGCGATCCGTTTGAATGGGCTGGCCGAGTACTGAGCCATTTTGCGTCCGCCGAGCAAGCAATCGGGCGGTTGAGCTTGGCGCTTGACCTCCCGATCGAGAAAGGCGCGTTGTCCAACCTTGCCGACCTACGCAACCGACTAGTGGCTGCGGAGGATCGCCATTGCTCGGCATTGAATAATCGGATTGCACGATGGATGTCTCACCGACCAGTTCGGCACCTCTTGGCCCATGCGACGGTCCATCAACTTACCGATCTGGCTGGACGTGATGTTGTTATTACACGGCATCTTCCAAAAGACCGTGATGACGTGACTCCAGACCGCATGTGGACGAGCGAGGAGCGGGAGGAGCTTTTGCGGCAAGCTACCAGCGACAGCCGATCCATCTCAGACCAAGTTTCCAACTTGCTATTGAATAAGGTTCTGGTCGCCAAACTTAAGCGACACTAACTCCGATAAGGAACGGTGAAAGTTATCTGGCGCTTGGATGGCAACCGATGCTCTAGGCCTCGAGCGTCCAGTCGTCGGCGAAGCATTCGAACGTCGAATCACGCAGATAAAAGAGGAAATGTCGTTGTACGGGCGTTCCCGGTTGGATGACATTCCATTCGAACGCCCCAAGTGCATCCTTGTCCTCTCCGACAATCTCGTAGAACAAGCCCCAGTCGGGCGCGGAACGACCGTACCTGCACTGGTCGAGATACCAGCCTTCATCGTTCAAATCGTGCATCACCCAACGGCTGACGTTCTCGAACAGCAATGAATGTCGAGATCTGTTCTGGCGCTGTAATCGAAAGGTGTCTGCAGCAAATGTCAGTCTGACAGATGCTCCATCAATCTCGACCCGCTCATGGGGAACATTCGGGTCTGCGTTCCAGCCATCGTTGAGAATTACGAAGTCCGGGACACCCATCAATCAGCCCCGATACAGCCCATCCAGCCGGTCCTGATACCGCTCGCGGATCTTGTGGCGGCGGATTTTCAGGCTCGGGGTCATTTCCTCGTTCTCGATCGCGAAGGGCTCGTCGGCGAAGGCGAACTGACGGACCTTTTCGATCACGCTGAGGTCCTGGTTCACCCGCGCCACCGCGTCGCCCACCGCCTTCTTGAACGCGGGCAGTTGCTGCAGCGCCTTGAGGTCGAATTTCTCGCCGTTGGCACGCGCCCATTCGACCGCCCATTCGGCATCGGGCACGATCAGCCCGACGACATAAGGTCGCTTGTCCCCGCTCACCATCGCCTGCGCGATTTCGGGCTGCAGCGTCAGCATGCCCTCGATCTTCTGCGGCGCGACATTGTCGCCCTTGTCGTTGACGATCATGTCTTTCTTGCGGTCGGTGATCTTGATCCGGCCTTTCTCGTCGAGATGGCCGATATCGCCGGTGTGGAGCCAGCCGTCCTTCAGCGTCCGCGCGGTTTCGGCGTCGTTGCGCCAGTAGCCGTGCATTACCAGCTCGCCGCGCACGAGGATTTCGCCATCCTCGGCAATCTTGACCTCGACGCCTTCCATCGGCGGGCCGACGGTGTCCATCTTGAGGCCCACCTTGGGGCGGTTGCAGCTGATCACCGGCCCCGCCTCGGTCTGGCCGTAGCCCTGCAGCATGGTCAGCCCCATCGCTTCGAAGAAGCTGCCGACCTCGGGGTTGAGCGGTGCGCCGCCGCTGACCATCGCCTTGATGCGGCCGCCGAATCGCTTGCGGATCTTCGGCCGCAACGCACGCTCAAGCAGGAAGTCCATCGGCCGGTCGCGCAGACGCTTGCGGCCTTCCTGCTGCTTCTCGGAAATCGCGATCGCGCGGTCCATCATATAGTTGGCGAGCCGCCCCTGCTTCTCGACCTGCTTCATGATCCGGCTGCGCAGCACCTCGAACAGGCGCGGGACGACGACCATGATCGTCGGGCGGGTTTCCTCGATATTGCTGGCGAGCTTTTCCAGCCCTTCGGAATAGAAAATCTCCGCGCCGACCCCGATCGGCAGGTATTGCCCGCCGGTATGCTCGTAGGCGTGGCTCAGCGGCAGGAAGCTGAGGAAGCGCTCGTGATCGTCGATCCCGAAATCGTTGAGCAGGATTTCCGCCGCGCCCTTGACGTTGCACAGGATCATGCCGTGGTGCTGCAGCACGCCGCGCGGCGCACCGCCGGTGCCGCTGGTGTAGATGATGCAGGCGGTGCGGTCGCGCGGGATATCGGCGATCCGCGCCTCGACCGCCTTGCGCGCGGCGGCAGCATCGCCCGCCAGCATGCTGTCCCACCCGTGGTAGTCGAAACTGCCCGATTGCTGGCGGTGGAGGTCCTCGATCCCGATGACGTCCTCGGTCACCCCGGTCGACAGCAGCGCTCCATGCAGCGGCTTGAGCAGCTTCTCGGTCGAGACGATCACTGCCTTCGCCCCCGAATTGTCGAGGATATGCGCGTGATCGCGTTCGGTGTTGGTGATGTAGGCGGGGACGGTGATCGCACCCGCCGCCATCACCGCGAGGTCCGAAATGCACCATTCGGGGCGGTTTTCGGACACCAGCACCACCCGGTCGCCGTCCTTGACTCCGATCCGGCGCAGGTTCTCGGCCAGCAGGCAGACCTGGTCCGCCACTTCGCGCCAGCTTCGGGTTTGCCATGCGCCGTCGATCTTCGCGCCGAGGAACGGCTTGTCGCCCTTCTCGTCGGCCCGGCGGAGGAACAGTTCGACGAGATTTTGCGTCGTATCGAGTTCGGATAGATTCAAGGCAGCCGCTCCCACTGCTGTGTCCCGGGTTGTGTTTTGTGCTTTCCCGCCCGACTTAGGGAAGGCGTTCCGTAGCGGCAAGCTTCGAGCGACTGCCCCTCACGGCATTTCGAGCTGAGCCTCGAGCCGCGGATCGCGCGCGCTGGTCCATATGTCGCCCTGGCGAAGCACTGCATTCGCCTTGACCGGCGCGGCGCGAATCATCGTCTTTGTGTGACCGAGCGCTGCGAAAGCATCGGCCGAGGCTGCGAGCCAGGTGCCCTCCTCCAGCAGCACCTGGTCGCCGAAGGCCATGATGAACGGCAAGCCCAGCGCATCCTGCGCAGAGAGCCCGAAATCGATCACTCCGATGATGCTGCGCGCGGTCTGGACGGGAATCGTGCCGCCGCCCGCCGCGCCCACCGAAAGCACCGGGCGGCCCGCCGGGTCCCACACCACAAAGGGCGACATCGAACTGCGCG
>JBGSPZ010000297.1:0-2312 GCA_041738375.1 Parerythrobacter sp.
CGAGCAGCAGGAAGCCCTGCGCGCGCGGATGGTGAAGGAATTCGCCGCCGCCGACCGCCGCGTCTCGGCCTCGCAGTCGACGCTGTCCTTCATCCAGGGGCAGATCGCCATCTGGACCGCGCGGCGTGACTGACATGCTGCAGGCCCACGATCCGGCGAAAGCCTACCGTATGGTCGATTTCGAAGCCCGGGTCGGTGGCCTGACAGGGCCCGAACTCGTGCGATTGTGCTTCGAGGAAATCGATTGCGCCCTCGACCGCGCGCTGTGGGCGCATGACCGGCAACGAGCGGAGCTCCGATACAAGGCGCTCGAACGGGCGCAGTTCGGCCTGTCGGCCCTGCTGCTGGGCCTCGACCGGAGCAATCCGGCGGCGGCCTCGCTCGAATCCTTTTACCGTTCGCTAGTCACCCGGCTGCTGGCCTCGCGTCGCGCGTTCGACCCGGCGGACGTGGCCGATGTGCGCCGCGACATGGCGGACATCGGCCGATCGTTCTTCGGTTAGCGATGCTGTCAGGCAGGCCTGCGGGCGAAAATCCCGAAACCGGCGATGATCGCGTAGCACACCGCGGGTAGGATCAGAGCGATGGCCAGGCTTCCGCTGGCGTCGGCCAGCATGCCGGTCAGCAGCGGGATCACCGCGCCGCCGAAGATCGCGATGTTGATGATCCCCGAACCGTCCGCCGCCTTGGCACCGAGTTTCTCGCACGCGAGCGAGAAGATGGTCGGGAACATGATCGAGTTCATCAAGCCGATCGCCAGCAGGCTGTAACCGGACACCACGCCGCTGGTGTTGGTAGAGATCGCCAGCAAGGTGATCGCGCCCGCCGCGACGGCGGCAAGGATCAGGCCTGGGCTGAACACGCGCAGCAGGGCCGAGCCGATGATCCGTCCGACCAGCGCACCGCCCCAGTAATAGGCGATCATGTGCCCTGCGGCCTGCTCCTCGATGCCCATGACGTTTTCCTGCATCAGGTAGTTCACGATCAGCGAACCGATCGCGACCTCCGCCCCGACATAGAGGAAGATGCACAGAGCCCCGTAGCCGAAGCGCGGTCGTTTCAGCAGCTCGAAACCGCCGAGCACCGAGCTCTGTTCATGGGTCTCGCCCTGAAGACGGTTGCGGAACGCCCACACTACGGCCGCAATCACGGCAAGCGCCACTGCAAGACCGATGTAGGTCGAGACGATCGCAGCACTCTCCGCGGTGCGGTAAGCATCGAGTTCGGCTCCCGAAAGCTCGGCAGCGGTCACCCCGGCCAAGCTGCCGAGGATGAGGGTGGAGCCCACGATCGGGAAAACCGTGGTCCCGGCGGAATTGAACGCCTGCGCGAAGGTCAGCCGACTGTGCACCGTCTTTTGCGGGCCGAGCAGGCTGATCAGTGGATTGGTCACGACCTGCACCACCACAACGCCGCTGGCGAGGATGAACAGGGCGAAAAGAAACAGCCCGTAAGTGGCGGTCTGGCTGGCGGGGATGAACAGCAGGCACCCGGCCATCATGGTCAGCAGCCCAACAACCGCCCCGCGCATGTAGCCGATCCTTTTGACCAGTTGCGCGCCGGGAATGCCGATCACGAGATAGGCGGTAAAGAAGCAGAACTGCACCAGCATCGCCTGCGTGTAGTTGAGGGTGAACAGCTCTTTCAGCTTGGGCAGGATCACATCGTTCAGGCTGGTGATGCCGCCGAAGATGAAGAACAGCGCGAAAACGAAATAGTTGAGCCCCGGCGCATCGATCGGGGTGCCGTGCTCTTCGACAGGGTTGGGATCCGTGCTCGACGAAACACCCGGTGCCATTGCCATTTCAAATCCCCTCGCGTGTCGGCCGCCTCTTGGTCCGGGGCGTTGCCGTGGTTTCGTTGCTCAATGCGGCCGCAGTGGCAGCCTGTCCAAATGTATACCTATGCAATCCCCGGCTTCAGAACGAGCATGCCGTCCCCCCGGGCAGTTCCTGGCGCACGATCGAGGCGATCTGCAATTTGAGTTCGCCGGTCGAGCGGATTTCGATGCTGTCCCCCAAGCCGGGGGCGCACTGACCGGTCAGGATCATCTCGCGCCAGCCCTTGCCTGCCCCGACCAGCAGGTCCGAGGTGATATCGATGGTCTTGCCGCCGACCGTCACGGTGACCGATCCGGTCGGATTGTTGGGCACTGAATATGCGATCCGGTAATCCCCCTTGCCCTGACCGCTCTGTCCTATGACCAGCGCCGAGCCGGGCGCGAAGGTGATCTCGCGCGCGTCTTCCTGCCGGGTGCGGTCGATGCCGCGGGCCATGATCCCGTTGGCCTCGCCGCGCAGTCCGGGCAGGGC
>JBGSPZ010000307.1:0-5062 GCA_041738375.1 Parerythrobacter sp.
GGGCGTGGTGCTGCTGGCCTGCACCCTCGCCTTTTGCGCCACGCGCGAGGTGCGCAAGACGGTCGACACCATCACGGTCACCGCCGAGGAGAACGGCAAGCGCGGTGCGGTGATCGAAGGCCAGCAACAGACGCTGGAACAACTTGGAGATGCGAACGATGCCGAAGACACTCTCGATGCTGGCGGTGAGCGCAATGCTGGCCGCTACAGTCAGTGCCTGCTCGACAGCCGGACCCCGGATTCCTGCGAGCGATATAACCCCGATCCGAAGCCTTAGCAGCTGGTGCCAGGGCGACGGGATCATTCGCTACCAGAACGCGATCGAGGCCGGGCAGGACGATCCGGGCAATCAGCTCGACAGCGACGCGACCGTGGCCGAAATCCAGCGCCACAATGCCCGTTACCGCGCGGCTTGCCCGCGCGACGATTCGCCGGAATAGCCCATCGGGTCGCACCGTGGGTTGTAAGCGTGTGAAGGAGTAGCCTATGCTGTGAGTGCAACCAGAACCCGACAACCTGTGAGCCCGCCCGTCCCCGTGACGCGGCGGGCTTTTCGTTGCGACGATATGGCGCAAACCGGCGCATATTCGTGCAGGTTTCGCAGGCCAAGTTGCTGAATTCAGGGGGTAGCCCACAGCCTTACCATTAGACGACGGGGCAATCGGCGCAGCGAGCCCTGTAGGGGCCGGCAAGGCGGCGCGGATAGGTCGGTTTGGCGCCAAGGTCAAGCGCGTTGGCGGCGCTGCGCTTGCCCAAACCCGTTCATCGCTGTAGCATCGGCGGCAAGTCCCCGCGAATGGCTCGCGGGAGGAAAACGAAAGCTCGGTGCATGGCGGATTTTTTTCCGCCGGACGGTAACAAGGGGGCTGGCAAAAGAGGGGCTGAAAAGTCCGGCAGGGTAGCCGATTTCCGCTACCGTCACCCCTCCAGACCCGATGGACGCAAAGATGGCGGCAAGTCCCGCCACGGCGGTGATTCTAATGCCTCGGCTGGACAGGCGTCTGCGCAATCGCAGCGCACTTTCCAGCCAGGCGGCAAGCGGCAGGCCTATGCCGCGCTCGATCTCGGGACCAACAATTGCCGCTTGCTGATCGCCCGGCCCTCGGGCGAGGATTTCACCGTTATCGATGCCTTCAGTCGCGTGGTACGCCTTGGCGAGGGCCTCGCGCTGTCGGGCCGGCTGGGCGATGCCGCAATGGAGCGGACACTGGCTGCGCTGCATGTCTGCGCCGACAAGCTGCGCCGCCGCAATGTCCATCTGGCACGTTCGGTTGCAACCGAAGCCTGCCGCCGGGCGGAGAACGGCGAAGCGTTCATCGAGCGGGTCCGCCGTGAAACCGGCATCGCGCTCGATATCATTTCGGCGGAAGAGGAGGCGCGGCTTGCGGTGCTTGGCTGCCACGTGCTGCTCGACGGCGGCGAGGGTCCGGCGGTCATTTTCGACATCGGCGGCGGGTCGACCGAACTGGTGCTGATCGAGCCGGGCGACCGGGTGCCGCATCTCCTCGACTGGCAGAGCGTTCCTTGGGGGGTGGTCTCGCTGACCGACATGGTCGACCGGGGGGAAAGCGATCCGGTGCAGCGCGCCGCACGCTACGCAGAAATGCGCCGGGTGGTGAGCGAGAGCTTCGCCGAGTTTGCCCACCGCATCGCGGACTATCGTTGCGACCTTTCACGCATCCGCCTGCTCGGCACCAGCGGTACGGTGACCACGCTCGCCAGCCTCCATCTCGAACTGCCGCAATACGACCGGCGCGCGGTCGATGGACTGGTCGTCCCGTCACAATCCATGCGAGAAATCAGCACACGCCTTTCGCGCATGTCGTTCGACGAACGCGGAGAGCTGCCCTGCATCGGGCCGGACCGGGCGGACCTGGTGGTGGCAGGTTGCGCGATCCTCGAATCGATTCTGGATATCTGGCCGGCGCACCGACTCGGTGTGGCCGATCGGGGCATTCGCGAAGGCATCCTGCGCAGCCTGATGGCGGCCGACGCGCAGAGCGAGCGACGGCTCAACCGCTTACGGGACGGGCAATGACCCGATCCGGCCGCGATCCCGACAAGCGGGTGAAGAACGCGCGGCGCCGTTCGGCGTCGTCGAACCGCTGGCTCGAACGTCAGCTCAACGATCCTTACGTCAGGCAGGCCAGGGCCGACGGCTATCGCAGCCGTGCGGCCTACAAGCTGATCGAGCTGGATGAGAAATTCGGCCTGCTGAGGGGCGTGAAGCGCGTCGTCGATCTGGGGATCGCGCCGGGTGGCTGGAGCCAGGTGGTTCGCAAGCAGGCCCCCAAAGCGGCGATCGTCGGGATCGACCTGCTCGAAACCGAGCCAATCGGCGGGGTCGAGATCCTGCAGATGGATTTCATGGACGAGGCCGCGCCGGGCAGGTTGGAAGCTGCGCTCGACGGACCGCCCGATCTGGTCATGTCCGATATGGCGGCGAACACCGTGGGCCACAAGCAGACCGATCACCTGCGCACCATGGGGCTGGTCGAGGCTGCGGCATGGTTCGCGGTGGAGACGCTGGAGCCGGGCGGCAAATTCGTCGCCAAGGTGCTGGCAGGCGGGACCGACACCGAACTGCTCGGTCTGCTCAAGAAGCATTTCAAGAGCGTCAAGCATGCCAAACCCCCGGCGAGCCGCAAGGGCTCGTCCGAATGGTATGTCATCGCGCAAGGCTTCAAGGGGCGCGACTGACCGCGCAACGAAAACGCCGCCCCCGGACGGGAGCGGCGCTTGAGAACTGCGGTAGTGGTTCGCTTATTCGGCGGGCGCAGCGGGAGCTGCCGCCGGAGGGGTGCCGGCACCCTCGCCATCGGTCAGAGTATCGGTCGCCTCGCTGTCAGCGGTCGTGCCTTCTGGCGTTTCCTCCGCTGCGGCCGGCTTGGCTTCGGCCACCGGCTTGGCAGGCGCACCACCCATGCTTTCCATATAAAGCATCAGGTTGGCGCGGTCTTCCGGCTTCGACAGCCCGGCGAAGCTCATCTTGGTCCCGTCGGCGAACTTGCGCGGGCTGGCGAGCCAGGCATCCATGTTTTCCCACGTCCAGTCGCCGCCGTGGCCGGAGAGCGCGGCGCTGTAGGCGAAGCCGGCGACATGTTTGCCGATCGGTTGCCCCATCACCGCCCAGAGGTTCGGCCCCGTACCGTTCGCACCGCCCTGTTCGATCGTGTGGCAGGTACTGCACTTGGCGAACACCGCCTTGCCAGCTTCGGCGCTGCCCGATGCGAGCAATTCTGCGAGCGGCGGGCCGGATGCGGCAGATTCTTCTTCCGCAACGGCGACGGCATAGCCGAATTTCTTTTCCTCACCCTCGTGCTCCGACTCGGGCGGATCGAAATACATCCCGCTCAAAATCGAGAGGCCGAGCGCCACAATGCCCGATCCTAGGACCCAGCCGGCGATGGTGTTGCTACGATCTTCCATGCGTCGAATTTTCCGCAAACAGTCTGGAGGTGAAGGTTCGGGCGTCGCTTTAGTGACAGGGCGCGCGCTGTGCAATAGCCGCGATTGCAGCCCGTATTGCGACATTTGCACCATTGCCCGCAATGCGGCGCGCGGTTAGGCGATTTGCGCGATGCACAGCTTTCCCACCCCCGCGCTTGCCATGGTCGAGCGGATGCAGGCCGAGGCCGCCAAGGATCCGGCGCGCGCGGTCGCCTTCCAGGGCTCGCCGGGGGCAAACTCGCACCGTGCTGCGGGAGAAGCCTGCCCCGACCACCTGCCCCTGCCCTGCTTCAGCTTCGAGGATGCGCTCGATGCGGTGAGGGACGGGCGCGCGGGTTGCGCGATTATCCCGATCGAGAACAGCCAGCACGGGCGGGTTGCGGACATTCATTTCCTGCTGCCTGAAAGCGGGCTGTCGATCGTTGGCGAACATTTCATGCCGATAACCCACGCGCTGATGGCGCTGCCGCATGCCGATGGTACGCTCGGTCCGTTCGAAGTTGCCTACAGCCATCCGCAAGCCCTCGGCCAGTCGCGGGTCTATTTGCGCGAGCGCGGGATAACCTCGCTGAGCCATGCGGATACGGCAGGGGCTGCCGCCTATGTCGCCGAGCGCGGTGAACCCGGTGTCGCGGCAATCGCGCCGAAACTCGCTGCCGAACTCTATGGCCTCACCATCGTCGAGGACCGGGTCGAGGATGCGCACGACAACATGACCCGCTTCGTGGTGCTAGCGCAGGAACCGCTCGACCCTGCGACCCTGACCGGCGGCCCGCTGATGACGACCTTTGTGTTCGAAGTGAAGAACATCCCCGCCGCGCTCTACAAGGCGATGGGCGGCTTCGCGACCAACGGCGTCAACATGACCAAGCTGGAAAGCTACCAGCAGGGCGCGAGCTTTGCCGCGACGATGTTCTATGCCGATATCATCGGCGCGCCAGGGGATCCGGCGGTCGACCGCGCGCTCGAAGAACTGGCCTTTCATTGCAAGGCATTGCGCCTGCTCGGTACCTACCGCCTGACCCGCGAACGTGGGTAGCATGATCGTGGCGCTTGAATCCGTCATATCCCTCTGTCACCTAGCATTTTGTGACTAGGGGTTCGGGTCAGGGCGCAGCCGAAACGGTAACGACGACCAGCGACGACAGCTGGGAGGCGATGCATGGCGACAGCTCGATCCAGTTCGCCCCGGTCGAACGTGCGCCGATCGAGCAGCAGGAACCCCCCGAACCGCGCGAACCCGGCTGGCTGGAGAATTTCTTCGATTGGCTGGGCAATCTGTTCGAACCGCTCGGGCAGATGTTCGGCGCGGCATGGCCGATCGTCAAATGGGTGATGATTGCGGCGGCCGTGGCGATGCTGCTCTACCTGCTCTACCGCCTGCTCGAACCGGTGTTCGAGTTCCGCGTGAAGAGGGATGCCGAGCCGGAAGAGGACTGGGTGCCCGAGCGCGAAGAAGCGCTGGCCCTGCTCGACGATGCCGACCGGCTGGCGCAGGAAGGCCGCTATGACGAGGCGACGCATCTGCTGCTCAAGCGCAGTGTCGGCCAGATTTCCGCTGCGCGGCCCGAATGGGTCGAGCCATCGAGCACCGCGCGTGAACTGGCGGCGC
>JBGSPZ010000312.1:0-7579 GCA_041738375.1 Parerythrobacter sp.
GGCACGCCGCTCGGCGGCGCTCGCCGTGCTGCGCGCGCCCGACGTGCCGGCGGTGCTCTACGAATCCGGCTACATCACCAATCCGGCCGATGCCGCTCGATTGACGTCCGACCAGGGCAAGCAGGATTTCGCCGAAGCGATGGCCCGCGCGATCCGCATCTTCTTCGCCCGGCAGTCGGGATCGACGTGATGCAAAGCCCCCGTCGATAAGCCTCAAACCGTCTGGCGCGATGCGGAATCGGCGTGCTAAAGGCCCGGTCACCATGGCTGAAAGCACGCTTCAATCGATCAGTTACCGCATCCGGCGCGAGGCGAGCGGGGTCTTCAACTGGGTGAAGGCGAAGACCCGTCCGGTCAACGAGTGGTTCGGTCGCAACTGGCGGGACAAGCGCTGGTTTCGCTGGCTGAGCTCCGCGCTTGGCGCGTTCCTGCTGGTCTTTCTGGCTGGCTACATAGTGCTCACGCGCAACCTGCCCGATGTCGAAACGCTGCGCGATTACCAGCCGCCGCTGCCCACGGTGGTGCGCGGCTACGACGGCGAAATCGTTCACAGCTATGCGCGTGACCGCCGGGTGCAGTTGCAATATGCCGATTTCCCCGAGCCGCTGATCGAGGCTTTCCTCGCGGCGGAGGACAAGACCTTCTTCAGCCATGGCGGGATCGATGCGGGCGGGCTGTTTGGCGCAGTCGTCGATTATATCAGCAAGATGGGCAGCGGCGAGCGCGCGGTCGGCGGGTCGACGATCACCCAGCAGGTGGCCAAGAACATCTTCCTGTCGAAGGAATATTCGATCACCCGCAAGCTGCGCGAGATGATCCTCGCGCGGCGCATCGAAGGGGTGCTGAGCAAGGAGGAAATCCTTGAACTCTATCTCAACGAAATTCCGCTCGGCCGTCGCAGCTTCGGGGTCCAGGCAGCGGCACGGACCTATTTCGACAAGGATGTCGCCGATCTCGAGCTGCAAGAGGCGGCGTTCCTCGCGATCCTGCCCAAAGCGCCGGAGACCTACAGCCGCGAGAAGAACTTCGACGAGGCGGTCGCGCGGCGCAATTTCGTCCTCGATCAGATGGCGGAGAACGAATTCGTCACCGCAGCTGAGGCCGCGACGGCCAAGGCGAAGCCGCTCGGTATCGTGCCTGCGCGCACCCAGCGTTCGGCCGATGCGGGCTACTTCCTCGAGGAGGTGCGCCGGCAACTGCTCGAAGACTTCGGCGAAACGGCGGAAAACGGCCCCAACAGCGTCTACGCCGGCGGTTTGTGGGTGCGAACCTCGCTCGACCCTGAGTTGCAGGCTGCCGCACGCGACGCGCTGCGCCAGGGCCTAATCCGTTACCACGCAGGAAGAGGCTGGAGCGGCCCGCTCGCAACGATCGATTTCGACGACGGCCCCTGGGCCAGCCAGCTGGCCGGATCGCCGCTCGGGATCAATTACCAGAACTGGCGCGTCGGCGTCGTGACCGAGCGCAGCGGCAGTAGCGCACAGATCGGTTTTTCCGACGGCAAGGCGGCACCGCTTTCGGGTTTGCCCAATGCGCTCAAGGCAGGCGATGTCATTGCGGTGCGCCCGTCGGGCAATGGATATGCCGTTGCCACTGTTCCCGCTGTGTCCGGCGGCTTCGTCGCGCAGGCACCGCAGACCGGCCGGGTTCTCGCCATGCAGGGGGGGTTCGACGATCGGCTGTCGGACTTCAACCGCGCGACGCAGGCAGACCGCCAGCCAGGTTCGACGATCAAGCCCTTCGTCTACGCCTCGGGGCTCGACAACGGCATGACCCCGGCGAGCGAGATTCCCGATCAGACCTATTGCTATTACCAGGGCTCCAACCTCGGCGAGAAATGCTTCCGCAACTCCGGCGGCGGCGGGGGCGGGGTGCACACCATGCGGTGGGGGCTCGAACAGTCGCGCAACCTGATGACCATCCACATCGCGATGGAAACGGGCATGCCCAAGGTGATCGATACCTTCGAGACGATGGGCATTGCGGACGAGGGCGTATACGAACCCTATCCGGCGTTCGCGCTGGGCGCGGGCGAGACCAAAGTGATCAACATCGTCAACGCCTATTCGGCGCTGGCCAATCACGGCCGGCTCAACCGGCCGACGCTGATCGACTATGTCCAGGACCGCAAGGGCAAGGTGATCTGGCGCGCCGACCAGCGCGACTGCAACCGCTGCGACATGGAAGAGTGGGACGGCAAGCCGATGCCCCGCTTCGGCCTGTCGGGTGTGCAGGCGATGGATCCGCGCACAGCGTACCAGACGGTCCACATGCTCGAAGGGGTGATCCAGCGCGGCACCGCGACTGTGCTGCGCAGCCTGGATATGCCAATGTTCGGCAAGACGGGCACCACCACCGGACCGACCGACGTATGGTTCATCGGCGGCACCTCGGACCTTATCGCCGGGGTCTATCTGGGCTATGACACGCCGCGCAATCTGGGCGGCTATGCGCAGGGCGGCACAGTATCCGCGCCGATCATCAAGGCGTTTTTCGAGAAGGCCAAGCCGAAGCTGCGGCCCGAACCCTTCGTCGCCCCGGCGGGTGTGCGCATGGTCCGGGTCGATCGCCTGTCCGGCAAGCGCGTGTTCGACGGCTGGCCGACCGGCGATCCAAAGGGCTCGATTATCTGGGAAGCTTTCAAGCCCGACACCGAACCACCCCGGGCGACCCGGCGCGACGAGATCGAAGCCAAGCGGCAGGAAATCCTCGCGCTTATCCGGCGCGGGCGGCAGGCGGCACGCACCGAAGAGCAGCAGGTCGTCGAAACCGAAGAGCAGGACTTTGTCGAAGGGCAAGGCGGCATCTACTGACGAGCGGAGCGTCCGGGGCTTCCCTTTACAATCCAGACTTGTCCGCTAAGCGGGCCGCCAATCTGTTGGAGTGAATGCCATGCGTGCCGAAGGGCAGGCCCATATCGACCGGATCGAAGCCGCGCTGCAACTCGTCCGCCAGTCGCTCGACTGGGAGCGCGCCCTGCGCCGGCTCGAAGAACTGAATTCCCGCGTGCAGGACCCTTCGCTGTGGGACAATCCGAAGGAAGCGCAGGCGATCGGACGCGAACAGAAGCTGCTTGAGACGTCGGTCAATACGGTGAAGGCGATCTCGAGCGAGATGGCCGACGCGATCGAATTCATCGAAATGGGCGAGGCGGAAGGCGATGACGATATCATCGCGGAAGGCCTCCAGTCTTTAGCGAGGCTCGCGGAGCGGGCGGATGCCGACAAGGTGCAGGCGCTGCTGTCGGGCGAAGCAGACGCGAACGATACCTATCTCGAAATCCACGCCGGCGCAGGCGGTACGGAGAGCCAAGACTGGGCCGAGATGCTGTTCCGGATGTATGCCCGCTGGGCCGAACGCAAGGGCTTCAAGGTCGAAACGGTCGAATACCAGGCGGGCGATGCCGCAGGGATCAAGTCCGCAACGCTGATGTTCAAAGGCGAGAACGCCTATGGCTATGCCAAGACCGAAAGCGGGGTGCATCGCCTCGTTCGCATCAGCCCCTACGACAGCAGCGCGCGGCGCCATACCAGCTTCAGCTCGGTCTGGGTCTATCCGGTGATCGACGACACCGTAGACATCGAGATCAGCCCGGCCGACCTCAAGATCGATACCTACCGCGCATCGGGTGCCGGCGGGCAGCACGTCAACACCACGGACTCCGCCGTCCGCATCACGCACCAGCCGAGCGGGATCGTGGTCGCCAGCCAGGTCGACCGCAGCCAGCACAAGAACCGCGATATCGCCATGGGGATGCTGCGTGCCCGGCTCTATGAGGAGGAAATGCGCAAGCGCGAGGAAGCGGCCAGCGCCGAGCACTCCTCGAAGAGCGATATCGGCTGGGGCCACCAGATCCGCAGTTACGTCCTCCAGCCATACCAGATGGTGAAGGATCTGCGCACCGGCGTAACCTCGACCAATCCCGACGCGGTGCTCGACGGTGCACTCGACGATTTCATCGCCGCTTCGCTGGCGCAGCGTGTCACGGGTGAGACCGTCGATGTGGAGGACGTTGAATAGGCGCTCTGCCCGGCAGCGTTGCCATTTGCGCAAGCTGCCGGTGACGCCTAGATGCCATTTATGACCCGCGCCGCGCTTCTCGCTCTGGTGTTTCCCGTCGCGCTCGCCGCAACTTCCTGCACGCCTGCGCCGACCGACCGCCCCGAATCCTCGCGCCAATTCCCGGAGCCGGATCGCCCGGTTTCCTCGCTCGGTTCGAACGAGTTCTCGACCGAAACCACGCGAGACAATCGCGGTGAAGCGGAGACCGTGATGGATCTCGCCGGGATCAAGCCTGGTATGACGGTGGCCGATATCGGGGCCGGAGAAGGCTACTACACCGTCCGCCTGGCCGACCGAGTGGGCAAGGGCGGGCGCGTGCTGGCGCAGGATATCGACGATGCTGCGCTCGGGAGGCTCGGTACGCGGATCGAGCGAGAGCGGTTCGACAATGTTTCGATCAAGCTCGGTGCGCCCGACGATCCGCGCCTGCCGGAGAACAGCTTCGACCGGATTTTCCTCGTCCACATGTATCACGAGGTGCAGGAGCCCTACGCGTTCCTGTGGCGGATGTGGCCCGCGCTGCGCAAGGACGGGCAGGTCATCGTGGTCGATGTCAACCGGCCGACCGACCAGCACGGGATCGACCCGCTGTTGCTCTCGTGCGAATTCCGCAGCGCCGGGTTCGAGCTGGTGGCGTTCAAGGACAAGCCCGAGCTGGCGGGGTACTATGCACAGTTCAAGCGAGCCGCTAACAGGCCCGCACCGGAAGACATAAAGCCGTGCCGCGGGTCGTCGCAAGGTGCGGGCAATGCAGCCAGCTGAGGTTGCCTGAAAGAGTGGAATTATAATGAGTTTCAAGGGTTTGCAGCCGATACTCTACGGCGGTCGCGAAGTATGGCCGCTGGTCGAAGGCGGCAAGGGCGTGTCGGCGACCAATCACCTCAGTTCCGGTGCCTGGGCCGCAGCCGGCGGCATCGGCACCGTGAGCGCGGTCAATGCCGACAGCTACGACGAAGACGGCAACCCGGTCCCGCAGGTCTACCCCCAAGCAACCCGCAAGGAGCGTTTCGAGCAGCTCGTCCGCTACGCCATCGACGGCTCCACCGAACAGGTGAAACGCGCGCACGAGATTGCGGGCGGCAAGGGCGCAATCAATATCAACGTGTTGTGGGAAATGGGCGGCGCGCCGCAAGTGCTCGAGGGCGTGCTCGAGAACTGCAAGGGTCTGATCACCGGTGTCACATGCGGCGCGGGCATGCCCTACAAGCTGGCCGAGATCGCCCAGCGCAACAACGTCCACTACCTGCCGATCATCAGCTCGGCGCGCGCTTTCCGCGCGTTGTGGAAGCGCAGCTATTCCAAGGTGCCCGAACTGATGGCGGCGGTGGTCTATGAAGACCCGTGGCTGGCCGGCGGGCACAACGGCCTGTCCAACGCCGAGGACCCGCGCGTGCCGGAAGACCCGTACCCGCGGGTCAAGGCTCTGCGCGAGACGATGCGCGCCGAGGGCGTGAGCGAGGACACCGCGATCGTCATGGCTGGCGGTGTATGGTTCCTGCGCGAATGGAACGACTGGATCGACAACCCGGAGCTGGGCAAGATCGCCTTCCAATTCGGCACCCGCCCGCTGCTGACGCACGAAAGCCCGATCCCGCAGGTATGGAAAGACATGCTGCGCACGGTCGAGCCGGGCGATGTGCTCCTGCACAAGTTCAGCCCCACCGGGTTCTATTCGAGCGCGGTCAAGACTCCGTTTCTCTACGACCTGATCCATCGCAGCGAGCGCCAGATCCCGATCTTCAAGCGTGACGAGGAAGAGGGCACCGTGCCGCTCTCCGACCATGGCAAGGCGAAGTATTTCTGGGTCCATCCCGGCGACCAGCGCAAGGCGCTTGCCTGGATGCACGAAGGCTTCACCGAACCGCTCAAGACGCCGGACAATACAGCGGTCTTCGTCACCCCCGAAAGCGCCGAGCAGATCCGCGCCGACCAGCAGGGCTGCATGGGTTGCCTGAGCCACTGCCAGTTTTCGAGCTGGAAGGACCATGACGACCACACCACGGGGCGCCTGGCCGACCCGCGAAGCTTCTGCATCCAGAAGACCCTGCAGGATATCGCCCACGGCGGCGACCCGGACGAGAACCTCGCCTTCGCCGGCCACGCCGCCTATCGCTTCAAGCAGGACCCGTTCTATTCGAACAACTTTACGCCCACGGTGAAGGAACTGGTGGACCGGATTCTGACGGGGGATTGATAGCACTGGCGGCAGGCGACCGACCGGCCACGCCGCCGCCCCTCCGCAATGTATGGCGGGAGTTTGCCGCCGCTCCCAAGCTTGCGGTAGGGCCTCTGCGACGACCCGTCGTCATATCGGGGGCTGGGCGTGGGCGACCGGTCATGGTCATTCCCGGCATGATGTCGGGAGACAGCTCGACAGCCTATATACGCCGCTCGCTGGAGGCTTCCGGATTCGACGTGCACAAGTCGGGCATCGCCTTCCACACAGGCATCGAAGCGATGCGTTTCGAGAACCTTCGGGCGCGCGTCCAGCATATTCGAGAGACGACCGGTAAAAAGCTGTTGCTGGTCGGGTGGAGCCTTGGCGGAGTGTATGCGCGCGCGCTCGCCCATGCAGCGGCGGACGATATTGCGATGGTCATGTCGCTTGGTTCGCCCTTTTCGGGGCCACGGACCGCCAACCGGGCATGGCGGCTCTACAATCTCGTCAACGACCACTCGGTCGATAGTCCGCCGATCGCAATCGATGTGTCGCTCAAACCGCCGGTGTTTACGATCGCCGCATGGTCACGTCGGGACGGGATCGTCTCGATTGCCAGTGCCCGAGGCCTGCCTGAGGAAAGCGACGAGACGCTCGAACTTCCCGGGTCCCATATCGATCTGGGCACGTCGAGTCGCTGTGTGGGCCCAGTAATCGAGCGCCTGGGCAGGGTGCCCGACTAGCGCCTAGACCAGCGCATCCAGCACCTGATCAGGGGGGCGGTGCCCGTCGGCCCAGAAGCGGATGTTGGCAATCACCTTTTCGCCCGATGCCTCGCGGCCTTCGCGGGTGGCGCTGCCGATGTGGGGGAGGGTCATCACATTGGGGTGTGCAAGCAGGCGCGGATCGACCTGTGGTTCGTCCGGATAGACGTCGAGACCGGCCCCGGCGAGTTTGCCCGATTCGAGCGCCGCGATCAGCGCCTCCTGGTCGACCAGATCGCCGCGTGCGGTGTTGATGAAGGATGCGCCCTCCGGCATCAGGCCGAAACGGCGCTCGTCCATGAAGCCGATGGTCGCCTGGGTTGCAGGGCAGTGCAGCGTTAGAATATCGGCGGCGGCGATCAGATCGTCGACGTTCTCGACATAGCGCGCGCCGAACATCGATTCGAGCGCGCGGGGCAGCGGCTTGCGGTTGTGATAGGCGATTTCGAGCCCGAACGCGCGCGCACGGTGCGCGACTGCCTGTCCGATCCTGCCCATGCCGACGATGCCGAGGGTCTTGCCACCCAGCTGCCTCCCAAGCATCCGTGAAGGCGCCCAGCCGGTCCATTCGCCGCGCCGCACGAGTGCCACGCCC
>JBGSPZ010000365.1:0-2407 GCA_041738375.1 Parerythrobacter sp.
GGCTTCGTCCATCCGCTCACCAGCTACACCCCGCCCTTCGCGGTCGAGAATGCGCTGGCGATCGCGGCAGATGCCGAACTGCCGGGCGAACAGCTCGCCGCGCTGCTCGAAGCCAGGGCGCGCCGCCACTGGTCGCGCACCGGGTTCTACCGCATGCTCGGCTCGATGCTGTTCGGAGCAGCACGGCCGGAAGAGCGCTACCGCATCTTCCAGCGCTTCTATCGCCTCAGCCCGGGGCTGATCGAACGGTTTTACGCCGGGCAATCGCATCTGGCGGACAAGGCGCGCGTCCTTACGGGCAAGCCGCCCGTATCTATCTTCAGAGCCATCGGCGCGCTGCTCGGCAAGGGCGCGCCGCTGGTGGCCGACAGGGAACAGGCATGACAAACGGACAGGATATGGCGAAGACCGACAGCAGGACCGCCTGCGTCATCGGATCGGGTTTCGGCGGGATGGCGCTGGCGATGCGGCTGCAATCGGCGGGCATCCAGACGACAGTAATCGAAGGCCGCGACAAGCCCGGCGGGCGGGCCTATTTCTGGGAGCGTGACGGCTTCACCTTTGACGGCGGGCCGACCGTAGTGACCGACCCCGACTGCCTGAAGGAACTGTGGGCGCTGTCCGGCCACGACATGGCCGAGGATGTCGAGCTGATGCCGGTGCGCCCGTTCTATCGCCTCAACTGGCCCGACGGGACCAATTTCGACTATTCGAACGACGAGGCGCAGCTCAATGCGGAGATCGCCAAGCTCGATCCGGCGGATGTCGCGGGCTATGCCCAGTTCCTCGAATACTCCGCCGGGGTTTACGAGGAAGGCTACGTCAAGCTCGGCACGGTGCCGTTCCTCGACTTCAAGTCGATGATCAAGGCTGCCCCTGCGCTGGTCAAGAAACAGGCCTGGCGCAGTGTCTATTCGATGGTCTCCAGCTTCGTGAAAAGCGAGAAACTGCGCGAGGCGCTGAGTTTCCACACGCTGCTGGTCGGCGGCAACCCGATGAAGACCAGCGCGATCTATGCCCTGATCCACAAGCTGGAGAAGGACGGCGGCGTGTGGTGGACGCGCGGCGGCACCAACCGGCTGATCGCGGGGATGATCCGCCATTTCGAGCGGCTCGGCGGCACGATGATCGTCGGCGATCCGGTGGTCCAGGTGCATTGCATCGGCACCCGCGCGACCGAGGTCGAGACCGCCTCGGGCCGACGCGAAAAGTTCCACGCGGTCGCCTCCAACGCCGATATCATGCACAGCTATCGCGACCTGCTGAAGGGCAGCGCGCGCGGGGCGGAATACGCCGCGAAGCTCAAACGCAAGAGCTTCAGCCCCGGCCTGTTCGTGGTACACTTCGGGCTGGAGGGCAGCTGGCCCGGCATCCCGCACCACATGATCCTGTTCGGCCCGCGCTACAAAGGGCTGCTGGAGGATATTTACGACAATGGCGTGCTGCCGGCCGATTTCTCGATCTATCTCCATCACCCGACGGTGACCGATCCGAGCATGGCCCCGCCGGGCAAGAGCACCTTCTACGCGCTGGTCCCGGTCGCGCACATGGGCAAGCTGGCGGTCGACTGGGACGAGGTCGGGCCGGTGTTGGAGAAGCGCATTCTTGACGAAGTCGGGCGGCGGCTGATCCCCGACATCCACGACCGGATCGTGACCAAGTTCCACTACGCGCCGAAGGACTTCGCGAGCGACCTCAACGCGCATCTCGGCAGCGCCTTCAGCCTCGAGCCGGTGCTGACCCAGAGCGCGTGGTTCCGCGGCCACAACCGCGACGACGTGATCGACAATTTCTACCTCGTCGGTGCGGGGACGCATCCGGGTGCGGGTATTCCGGGCGTGGTCGGAAGCGCGAAGGCGACAGCGGGGTTGATGATCGAGGATTTGGTGGGATGATGTTTGCACCCTTACTTTTGTTGGCTGCTTCCGCGCAGCTGCCGACCACTGAGAACTCCCCTCTGGCTTCTCCGGACACAATTCACGACTGGGTCTTCATTAGTGAAGATGACGATGGCGCCGGATGGTATGATCGAACCTTCCAGGATTCCATCCTTTTCGAGGGCCAGCCTTATCCGGTCGTCCTCATCCGCTTCATCCTGATTGACGACGGCATCGAGAACGTTGGCGATATGCTGTTGGCCGTGGATTGCACCGAGAAACAGATGGCGGTCGCTGCCGCATGGCTCAAGGATGAAGAAGAGATCAGAGCGTTGTACGACGGACCAGAAGGCATGACCTTCGATTTCGCCGAGCCCCCATTCGACGACCAAGACATAATCGTGTTCAGGCAGGCCTGCGGGGAAGACTGGAAACCATGAACCGCCTCGCCGTGTATTGCGGGTCCGCGACGCCCGCCGATCCGCGCTACATCGAGCTCGCCCGCGACGTGGGCGCAGGGCTTGCCGGGC
>JBGSPZ010000367.1:0-6767 GCA_041738375.1 Parerythrobacter sp.
GGCGCATCGGCCGTTCTCGCGCGCGAGCCACCTCCCGGCTGCCGGGCCGGTTACCGGCTTCAGCGGTCGGTTCAACATTCCCAATCTCGGGCTGTTCGTCTGGCGACAAGGCGCACAGCCGCTGTTTCCGCTGATCAGCGAACCGAACGGCTATCTCGGCGGTCCGGTCCCCTCGCTCTTGACCGCCGATGGAGCGGTGAGGCGGTTCGATCCGCTGGGGCGCGATCTTCCGCTGGTGAACCTCCCCCGACCCGACCTGACGATCGCCGAGCGGGTCTCTCCGCTCAACGTGCCCGAACGGCTGCGCCGCGAGCCCTTGGCCGATGAGCTAGACGGACTGCGCGCAGGCAACGTCGAGACGCCGCGTTGGTTCGGTTCCAATCCGGTGCTGCGCATCCGGCTGGATGGCGCGGAAGTGCCGCCGGATCGGCTCCACTGCTGCCATTTGGGCGAGGCCAAGGACGGATCGATCCGCCAGCCCGGGACGGCGGGCCATGTCCTGTTTGATCCGGTACTCGGGCGTCTTTCGCTGCACGATACCGACAAGGCCAGATCTCTCGAGACCGGATTTGCCGCGCCCCAACCGTTCGACATTGGAGGGGGTGCCTACGACCGCCGTGTTTCGCTCGACAGCTGGTGGGACGATATCTTCGTCGTTGGCGAGCCCGCACCGTGGCGGATCGGCGTGTCGAGCCGGATCCAGGACCAGACCAACGACCCCTTGCAGGGCGGACCGGTAGTGGGAACACTGCGCGCCGCCATCCAGCGCTGGAACGCCGAGTCGGTCGCGGGGCAGCGCGGGATCATCGCCATCCTCGATAGCGGCACCTATCCCGAGGCGATCGGCGGGGCGAATGCGGTCGAACTCAAGAAGGGCTGCCAGCTGGTCATCATCGCCGGTGGCTGGCCGGGCGTACGCTCGGCCGATGGCACTTTCCAGCGCGACGAGGACGGGCTGACTCCGGCGTTGCGGCGTCCCCATATCCCCACGCGCCTGGGCGTCAAGTCCGCCGCCAGCGACAGCGATGTGCCCACGCGGCTGGTGCTGTCCGGTATCGCGCTGAAGGACATCGGGATTCCGGCAGGCGAGGTGCTCGACCGGCTCGATGTGCTGGATTGCTCGCTGGGCGTCGACAAGGGCGAATTCGTGCGCGCGCTTTGGCTCGACGGGCAGGAGACGCTCCGGCTGACGATCGAGCGGAGCATTGTCGGGCGTCTCCGGCTCGACGATGTCGCAGCCCCTCTGTCGATCACCGACAGCATCATCGCCTTCGGCTCCGACCTGGCGCTCGGGGCGCAAGGCGTGCTGTCGATCCCGAAGGGCGATCTGGAGATTGCCCGCTCCACCATCTTCGGGCGCACGAACGCACGCACCGTGGAGATGGAGAACTGCATCTCGACCGGCCGGATAGAAGCGGCGCATCGCCAGCAAGGCTGCGTCCGCTTCAGCTACCTGGCTTCGGATTCGATCGTCCCGCGGCGCTTTCGCTGCGTGACCGAAACATCGGGCGACAGCTCGGTGAAACTGCGTCCTTCCTTCGTCGGCGACCGCTTCGCCGATCCGGGCTTCGGCCTGCTTTCGCGCGGCTGTCCGCGCGAAATCCTCGAAGGGGCGGACGGAAACCTGGAAATGGGCGTCGGTTATCGCCAGCGGGTCCCGGCCCGACTGGCCAACCTGCGAGATGCAGCAGGGGAATATTCCCCCTTCGGCCTCTCGTGCGGAATCCATTTTGTTGATGAGTGAGGCTGGCCATGAGTGGTGACTATTCGCGCAATTCGTTCGATCCGGCCAAGCAGTTCAGCCTGGTGCGGCTGCAGCAGGGCAGGCTGCTGACCGATGCCGATTTCAACGAACAGGGCGACCTGCTGCGGCTCGACCATCGGCGGGCAGCGACCGACATCATCGGTCCGGCCGGTTTCCCGCAAGGCAATGCCGGATTTGCGCTTGCCTTCAACGCCGCGCTGGGCGGTTTCGTCATCGGTGGCGGCAGCGGCTATGTCGCGGGGCGGCATGTCGTCAGCGCCGGGACCCGGGAGCTCGCGATCAAGCGCAAGTCGGGCACCGGCACCGATACCCGCTGGATCGTCGAGCAGGGGCCCGCCCTTGCGGTGGGTGACATTCTCGCGGTTGCGGCGGACGGCAGCGGTGCAGTGCATCGCGTCACCCACAGCGAAGCGAACCCCGATGGCGAGGCCGAATTCCGCCTCGATCCTGCGCTGACCCCGCAATCGACCACGAAGGCATGGCTGGTCGAAGCGGTCGACCCGTCGGACGCGGCGCTACCGGCCGCCGCAGGGCGTTATCTCGCCTATCTCGAAGCATGGGATGCGGCACTGACCGCGATCGACGATCCAGCACTGCTCGAAGTCGCATTCGACGGACCCGATACCTCGACCCGCGACGTGACCCGGTGGAAAGTCGGATTCGTGTCGCAGGCCGAGCTGGTCGCGCGCGGCCTGGCCTCGGCGCCGTTGACCTGCGCCGATGTCGAGGGTGGGATCGATCTGCAGGGCGCCCGGGCAAAACTTGCGGCCCGCACGACGATTTCCGCCACCGAGACCGGGCCATGCACCCTGCCGCCCGATTCGGGCTACCGCTCGGTAGAAAATCATCTGTACCGGGTGGAGATCCACACCGCATCCGGGCTGGCGAAGCCGCATTACAAATGGTCGCGCGACAACGCGATGCATCGCACAAGCTACGCGCTGATCGAAGACGGCGGGCTGGTGGCCGATAGCCTTGGCCGCGACGACGTCACCAAGCTGAAAGTCGGTGACTGGATCGAAATCCGCGACGACGCAGCGCTGGCGGCCAATCGCGCCGGCTTCTTCGGGCTGATCGGCGACGTCAGCGGCCAGCGCCTGATCCTGTCGGAGCTGCGGAGCGCCGCCGATCTGTCGGTCATGACCGCGGGGAGCGCGCCCAACATCGCGGCCTTGCCACCGTCCGCCACGATCCAGCGGTGGGAGGGTGGCCTGCCGGTCGAGGCCGATCCCGCTGCGGGCTGGGTCGAACTGGAACTCGGGGTCGAGGTTCGCTTCCAGCCCGGCGCCATGCTGCATGGCGACTTCTGGACCGTTCCGGCGCGCTCGCTG
Source organism: Parerythrobacter sp. (assembly GCA_041738375.1). Taxonomy (GTDB): domain Bacteria; phylum Pseudomonadota; class Alphaproteobacteria; order Sphingomonadales; family Sphingomonadaceae; genus Parerythrobacter_A. The sequence goes on from JBGSPZ010000367.1 coordinate 3,097, forward strand.
ACCGGCGATGTCGAATGGCCGCAACACGCGGTCACCGGTGCTCCACTCGACCTGCCCCCCGACGGGCTCGATCGGGGATACGCCCCGCTTGCGATCGTTGAGCGCAACGCGTCCGGCGCTTGGATCGTGCTCAGCGATTGCCGACCGATTTTCGCCCCGCTGACCGACCAGCTGCAGTTCGACTACGTCAGCGGCGACGGTCAGGAGGCGATGCCGGACGAAACCGCTCCGGCAACGCTGGTCCCGCTCGGCCAGCCGCTGATGGTTTCCGTTACGCGCGGCAAGCTGCCGGTATCCGGAGTCCGGGTCCGCTTCGCCGTGACGGTCGGCAATGGTCGGCTGACCGGGAATGTCACGACGCTGGTTGCGACCACCCAGGCCGACGGAATCGCCAGCGTAGCCTGGAGCCTCGACGGCGCGACCGAACTGCAGAAGGTCACCGCGATCCGGGTCGACGCGGACGACAACACCATCGGTGCCAGGGTCGAATTTGCCGCCAACCTGTCCCGCGCGCGCGATGTCAGCTTCGATCCCTCGGCAACGCCCGAACTGGCCGGGGCGCTCACGGTGCAGGATGCGATCGAGCAGCTTGCCCGCATCCAGCATGGCGGGTGCGAGACCCATGTCATCACCCCGGCGAACGATTGGGCCAAGGTGCTCGCCGCCATTCCTGCCGGAACCGATGTGAGCATCTGCTTCGCGCCAGGCACATACACGACCGAAACGACGGTGAGGCTCTCGGGTCTGGGCGATGTCAAGATCAACGGAAGTGGTGACGGCGTGCGGATCGTCGCGACCAGGAGCGAATGCGCGCTCGAAGTCGCAAAGTGCAACAGCCTCGTCGTGCGCGGCCTGTCGGTGCGCTCGCTCGCCTTGCGCGGTGAGATGGCCGACGAAGCGCAATCCGACCACCGGTTGGGCGCGCTGACCGTCAGCGGAGTCGATCTGGTCGACATTGCCGAGTGTGACTTCGCCTGCGCGCCCGACAACGACACCCGGCGCACCGCGCTGACCGTCCGCCCCCTGCCCGATGATGAAAAGGACACACCGATGGCGCGTGTGCGGATCGCCAATTGTCGGTGCGAGGTGGGCTTCATGCAGGAAGGCATCCTGGTCAGCGACGCGATCGATTGCCTCGTTGCCGACAACACCCTTTCGGTGCAGCCGCTGCGATCCGATTTCGCACTCGCCACCGACAAGCTGTCCCCCAAGCGGCGCGACCAGCTGCTCGGCACGCTGCTTGCACGGATGACATCGGACCATGCGGTGCTGGGAAAAGATGTTCGCGAAATTCGCGCGGGCGACCTGTCGTTTACCTTCATGAGTGCAGTGCCGCAGTCGGAATGGGATCATGTGGTCCGCAAATTTCCTCCCACGCCCGCTGCGGCCCGGAGCGAAGACGGACTGAACGAGTATGTCAAAGAACTGTTCAACTCTGTGGTCGAGAAGCCCGAGCTTCTGCCGAGCTTCGAGGAAGGGATGCGCACGCTCGGCAACGGCAACCCGACGGGTATGGAGAAGGAGACGCGCCGCAAGATGCTGACGCTGCGCGAATTCGGCGTCGCGTCGCGGCGAGCGAGCGTGCGCGGGGAGCGCAATGTGTTGATCGAGAAGGGCGGGCAAAGCGTCGCCTTCAATTCTCCGGTGCGCGACACCGAATGGAGCCGGATCATCGCGCGCGCGGAGGAGACGAAGCCGTTCGACAAGAGCCAGAGCCTTGCCGAATATGTCAAGAACGCCGGCATCATGCTGCTCGACGGAACGATGGCGCGGACCAATTTCCGCGATTTCAACGGGTGGTTCGCCGCGAATACCAAGCAACGCGATCCGATGGCGTTCCAGGCCATCGTCTGCGCCGGGAGGCGGCTCGATTCGGTGCGTGTGTCGGGCAACATCATCCGCGGATTCAACACCGCAATCCGCGTCGCAGTCAGTTTCGAGCGGAAGTCCTTCATTATCGGCGACGTGGTGATCGAAGACAATCTGTGCGAACTGACCACCCCGGGCAACGATGTGAAATGGCTGCAGGGCATTTATGTCGGCAATGTCGACCGGCTGCTGGTGCGCAACAACCGGCTGCTGCATATGCGCACCGCCGGGCATCACAACACCCGTTTCGAATTCGGCGTGTGGGTCTACGGCTTCCTCGGGCACCGGCTGCTGTTCAAGGAGAACCACATCGAACTGGCGCGGATCGGGTTCCGCGTGAAGAAGCTGGTCCAGCCGGAACCGCCGATGCCCAAGGACGAAAAACAGAATTACCTGTGGGTCTATGCCGACAATTTCGTGAAGGACTGCCAGCAGCTCGACCTGACCAGCCCGGACGGCATCGCCAAGCGTCGCGATAATCTCGCCTGAGACGAGCATCAAGGCATCGTATTGCTTTGCCCGTCCGCGCGATTGGTGCTATATGCGAGTCTCCGTGCATCATAGTACGGAAACCAAAGAAGTAGCATCGCTGTATCTGGTACGATGTGAAATGGTTCGAGTCCAAGGAGTGGGGATGGCCAAAAACCCCACTCCACTCGAACTCCCCCCATGAAATCCGCAAAATCGCGATTTTGAACTGGTCGCGCCGGTGTGCGATGGTTTCAATCGAAACCGAAGCCGCCTAAGGGCGCTGGGATGGATCGTGCGCAAATCGTACATGAGAATTTCCTCCGCCGCGTGGCGGCCGGAGACCTGCCCCGAGGCGCTGGACCGACGGGCGCGCTGCAGGCCGACCTCGCCGTCCAGCTCTATCGTTCGGGCTGCCTGACCCGCGCGCTCGATATCGTCAGCCGCAAGATGCAGGCGGCGGGCGAAGGGTTCTACACCATCGGTTCCTCCGGCCACGAAGGGATGGCGGCGGTCGCCGCCGCGCTGCGCCCGACCGACATGGCGTTCCTCCACTACCGCGATGCCGCATTCCAGATCGAGCGCGCCAACCAGGTTCCGGGGCAGAGTATCGCGTGGGACATGCTGCTGAGCTTCACCTGTTCGACCGACGATCCGATCTCGGGCGGGCGGCACAAGGTGCTCGGCTCGAAGGCGCTCTGTATCCCGCCGCAGACCTCGACCATTGCCAGCCATCCGCCCAAGGCGGTCGGCGCGGCCTACTCCATAGGTCTCGCAAAGCGGCTGGAACCCGAACACCAAGCCCTTCCCGACGATGCCATCGTGATGTGCAGTTTCGGCGATGCCAGCGCCAACCACTCGACCGCGCAGGGCGCAATCAACACCAGCTGCTGGACCGCCTACCAAAAGGTGCCGATGCCGGTGCTGTGGGTGTGCGAGGACAACGGAATCGGCATCTCGACCAAGACGCCCACCGGGTGGATCGCGGCCAATTTCTCGCGCAAGCCGGATCTCGCCTATTTCGCCTGCGACGGGCTCGATATCTACGAAACCTACCGCGTGGCGCGGGAAGCGGCGGAGTATGTGCGCAAGCGGCGCAGGCCGGCGTTCCTCCACATTCGCACCGTCCGGCTCTATGGCCATGCCGGGGCCGATGTGCAGACGACCTATATGCCCAAGGCGCAGGTCGAGGCGGACGAGGCGAACGATCCGCTGCTGCATTCGGTCCGCCTGCTGGGCGAAGCGGGCGCGCTCGCTCCCGCCGAAGCGCTGACGATCTACCGGCAGACGCTGGAGCGGGTCGAGCGCATCCGCAGCGAGGCTGTGACCCGCCC